>CAMUFS010000029.1 GCA_947088195.1 uncultured Clostridia bacterium | reverse complement strand
GGATCTTTGTTGGAATTTTCCTGTTTTACTTCCTCATTATTGCACTCTATCAAAGAAAGAATCCTGTCATCTGTCGTATTTGATTTTCTGACAAGACTTCTTGTATAGCGATACGTAATATACCGCTTTGCAACTTCATATGCACCATGCGCCATAATCTGTTTTTCCACAAGATCTTGTATCTCTTCCACAGAAAGAGCACGCCCCATCTTCTCACAAGACTTCTGAACAGAATCAGAAATCCGCTCAATCTGCATACGTGTAAGCTTCTCATCCTCCTCCACAACATTATTTGCCTTTGTTACTGCGGCGGCAATTTTGCTAATATCAAAGTCAACCTCAGCTTTGTTCCGCTTAATGATCTTCAACTGTGACAACCATCCTTTCACCTTTTGATATTGATATTGTAATCAATCTATGAAGCATTATACTACTATATGTTGATGAATGTCAACGCAAAAAACACAATATATAGAATTAATGTAACTATCTAATTAGTTAAAAATATATGATATTAAAATAATATCCAATCCATTTCCCAAGAATTAACACATACAAAATACCCCGCAACTATATAAACGGGGTATTTTTAATTAGCAATTTACAAAATTTTTTAATGAATCACTGTGAAAATGGTCCGTAAAAATGGTCCGCATAGAAAAACTATTAATATCCTCCGTCACCGCGCTCCCGCTTAGTGAAAAACGTAACGGACACTAAGCTCGTGAGAAACCTCGCTAAGTGCCGACGTTTTTCAATAGGTTCCTTGAGGATATTAATAGTTTTTCTATGCTACTTTTTTCTGTATTTCAAACACGTTGTTATTCAACCTATATTATACTCTTCACATGCTTAATTTATATATTCTGCTCAGATATGTTCTAGTACTCCATTCAGCTAGTAACGACACTTTACATAAATGAGAAATTAAATATAATATAAAGTGTGTAAAGATTAACTGGCAGTTTAAGATACAAAATGCAAGGATCAAACTAGCTCGGATATATCCAAATATAGTTAAAAACTAAACGAATATAATACTAGCATACCCAAAAAAGTAGCCCAGAGAACTGCCTATGGTCCTACGGAACCTATTGAAAAACGTCGGCACTTAGCGAGGTTTTAAACGAGCTTAGTGTCCGCTACGTTTTGAACTAAGCGGGAGCGGGGTGACGGAGGATTATAGGCTGTTCTCTGGGCGGCCCCTCTCTCAAAACATGCTTCTAAGAAATTATAACCAGCTACTAATAACCTCTTCTTCCGTCCAGCTTATAACTTGACATAAGCGTCCTAAGTGCAGCCGCCTGACTAGATAATTCCTCACTAGCCGCAGCACATTCTTCACTGGTAGCAGAGTTAGTCTGCACAACCTGTGACACCTGTCCGATCGCCTGATTGATCTGTGCCACTGCAGTTGCCTGATTATTGGATGCAGATGCAATATCAGAAATCAAATCAACAATCTTATCAATAGAAAGAACAATCTCATTCAGTGATTTTGCCGTTCTGTCAACAAGCCCTGTCCCATGATTTACTTTTGATATAGAAGTCTCTATCAAATCAGCCGTCTCACTTGCTGCCGCAGTGCTCTTTGCTGCAAGGTCTCTAACCTCCTCAGCAACCACAGCAAAGCCCTTGCCTGCCTCTCCTGCTCTGGCAGCCTCCACCGCTGCATTCAACGCAAGCATATTCGTCTGAAATGCAATATCATCAATTACCTTTATAATCTTAGAAATGCTCACAGAAGACTCATTAATGTCATTCATGGCATCAATCATAGAATGCATCTCTCCGTTTCCGGTGACTGCCATCTCTTTTACATTATGTACCAACTGATTTGCTTCATTCGCTTCCGCAGCATTGTTTTTCGTATGCTCTGCAATCTCACTCATTGATACAGAAACCTGTTCAAGAGCGCTTGCCTGCTCTGTGGATCCCTGTGCTAATGACTGGCTCGCCGCCGCAACCTGACCGGATTCCAATGTCACCTGTTTAGTTGACTCTGCGATATTTCCAAGAGTAATATTATTATCTGTCACCAGTTTTTTAAGAGCCCTGCCAAGAATATCTCTCTCCCCTCTAGGCTCTACCTTCACAGTCAGATCTCCCTGTGATATCATCTCTGCAACTCTAGCCTGTTCCTTAATATTACCCGCCATATGTGCAAAATCATCCAACAATGCACCAAGATCGTCCTCACTGATCTTTGCACAATCTACTTCAACATCTCCTTGCGCAAGCTTCTTCGATGCCACCGAAAGCTTGGCAATCGGCACTGTAATTGATTTTGTAAGAATGGAGCAGTAAATGATAGCTACAATAATACTAACTATACAGATACCAAGCATAATTACAAGCAATGCACTCACCTGAAATTCAATGCGCTGGTCAGCCGCGTCAGAATCTTTATCCATCTGTTCAATGATCTCTCTCAGTAAAGTTTCTGCATTGGTAGCTGTCTGTACTCCTGTAGTCAAAAGCTCCTGAATGGCTGTATCCACCTCTCCATTATTCACAAGAACTATTGCATTTTCCACATAATCCTTATATGCATTGACATGAACAATACACTGGTCAAACTTATCAATAATTGTCTGATCAAAGGAGTCTATCAGTTCATAATATTCTGCAAAATTCTGATTGGCCTCCTCTACCTTTTCACGGATCAACACCATCTCCTGCTGTCTTTCTTCTGGATTATCCTCACCATATAAAAACAGCATATTACGCAAATGCACTTTAACCTCATGGAAATTACTGAAAGCTTCGCACAAATACAGCTCACCCCGACCATATGTATTAAATCGGTCCGCACGTGCTTTATTTGTAAGATTTGCAACAATCATACCAACCGCCGCGGTCCATATAATTAGAGCCAGCATTATACCACTAAAAAGGATTAATTTATTCTTTACTTTCATGTTTTTCATGCTATTTTCCTCTACTGATTAAAAACTATACCAGCCGCCACAGCCTTCTACCATACAAAGTAAAAAGCTGAAGCGGCACACTTAATCACTTCACTTATTTATTATTCAAAGCAGCCTGTGCAGCGGCAAGTCTTGCAATCGGCACACGGAAAGGTGAGCAGGATACATAGTTTAGCCCTACCTTATGGCAAAATTCGATGGAAGAAGGATCTCCTCCATGCTCGCCACAGATACCGAGTTTAAGCTCAGGTCTTACGCTGCGGCCCTTCTCTGCCGCCATGGAAACTAACTGTCCCACACCATTCTGATCCAATCTTGCAAATGGATCAGACTCATAAATCTTAGATTTATAATAAGAATCCAAGAACTTTCCTGCATCGTCACGAGAGAAACCAAAGGTCATCTGTGTCAGGTCATTGGTTCCAAAGGAGAAAAACTCTGCCTCCTCTGCAATTTCATTTGCCAAGAGTGCTGCACGAGGAATCTCAATCATTGTTCCAATATGGTATTCAATATCAGAACCTTTCTCTTTCTTCACCTGCTCAGCAGTCTCAATCACAATATCCTTCACAAACTTTAATTCCTTCTTCTCGCCGACAAGCGGAATCATAATCTCAGGTACTATATCATAGCCTTTTTCCTGTTTCACCTCAATGGCAGCCTCCATAACAGCTCTTGTCTGCATCTTAGCGATCTCAGGATATGTGACAGCCAAACGACAGCCTCTATGTCCCATCATAGGGTTAAACTCATGAAGCTCGTCGCACTTTGCCTTGACATCCTCTGGAGTCAATCCCATATCTGCCGCGAGTGCCTTAATGTCCTCCATATCTGTAGGAACAAACTCATGAAGCGGCGGATCGAGATAACGCACGGTCATCGGTCTTCCCTCCAAAGCCTCATACATAGCCTTGAAATCACCCTTCTGGAACGGAATCAGCTCATTTAATGCTGCCTCTCTTGCCTCAACCGTATCAGACAAAATCATCTTGCGAATCTTTGGAATACGATCTGCCTCAAAGAACATATGCTCGGTACGGCACAGACCAATTCCCTCAGCCCCTAGCTTCACCGCATTCTTTGTATCTGCTGGAGTATCTGCGTTCGTTCTTACCTTCAATGTCCTGAACTTATCTGCCCAAGCCATAATTCTGCCAAAGTTTCCTGATACAGAAGCCTCCACAGTCTTAATGTCTCCCAGATAAATCTTACCTGTAGAGCCATCCAGAGAAATGTAATCTCCCTCCACTATCTTATGTCCGCCAAGCTCAAATACCTTAGCTTCCTCATTGATCTTAATATCACCACAGCCAGACACACATGCTGTTCCCATACCACGCGCAACCACTGCTGCATGGCTTGTCATACCACCGCGCACCGTCAAGATTCCCTGCGCTGCATGCATACCCTCAATATCTTCTGGGGATGTCTCCAAGCGAACCAAAATTACTCTCTCTCCGCGCTCGCCTGCTGCCTTTGCATCCTCTGCTGTAAAGTATACCTTTCCAGCCGCTGCCCCCGGAGAAGCTGGAAGTGCGCTTCCAATTACTTCGCCCTCCTTCAGTGCCTTAGCATCAAAGGTTGGATGAAGAAGCTGATCCAGAGACTTTGCCTCAATGCGAAGCACTGCTTCCTCCTCTGTGATCTTTCCTTCGTCTACCAGATCACATGCAATCTGGATTGCAGCAGGAGCCGTTCTCTTACCATTTCTAGTCTGAAGGAAATACAGTTTGCCCTCCTGAATGGTAAACTCCATATCCTGCATATCACGGTAATGATTCTCAAGCTTATTGGCAATCTCCATAAACTGCTTATAGCACTCTGGCAGATCCTCAGCAAGCTTTGTGATTGGCTGCGGTGTGCGGATACCTGCCACAACATCCTCGCCCTGTGCATTGATCAGATACTCACCATAAATTCCATGCTCACCCGTAGAAGGATTTCTCGTAAATGCAACGCCTGTACCAGAAGTATTTCCCATATTTCCAAATACCATTGCCTGCACATTTACCGCTGTGCCCCAATCGCCCGGAATATCATTCATTCTGCGGTACACAATCGCTCTTGGGTTGTCCCATGAACGGAACACTGCCTTTACAGCCTCCATCAACTGAACCTTTGGATCCTGTGGGAACTCCTCACCCATCTTCTCTTTATAAATTGCCTTATAGCGCCCAATCACTTCCTTCAGATCCTCTGCTGTCAGATCTGTATCATATTTTGCGCCCTTAGCTTCCTTAATCTCGTCCAAAATCCCCTCAAAGAAGGTCTTGCTCATCTCCATAACAACATCAGAGAACATCTGGATAAATCTTCTGTAAGAATCATAAGCAAAGCGAGGATTGCCTGTCTTATTTGCAAAGCCCTCCACTGCCTCATCATTCAATCCCAGATTTAAGATCGTGTCCATCATACCCGGCATAGAAGCACGTGCACCAGAACGAACGGATACCAGAAGCGGGTCCTGTGTATCTCCAAATTTCTTTCCCTGAAGCTCTTCAAGCTGCTTTAATGCCGCAAAGATCTGCTCCTGAATCTCATCACTGATCTTCTTTCCATTATTATAATAATCTGTACAAGCCTCCGTTGTCACGGTAAACCCCTGTGGAATCGGTAGCCCTAAGTTGGTCATCTCTGCGAGATTCGCACCCTTTCCGCCAAGCAGATTCCGCATATCTGCATTTCCCTCTTTAAACAAATACACCCATTTTGCCATACTCTAAATTCCTCCTGTTTCATTGCTTTCATCTCTGACGTCTATTTTGCTTGAAAGTCTGTTAATATTATAACACACTTTTAGCTTACGTCCACTACTTTTTTTCACAAGCTTGCATTTTATTATAATAAAATATACTATATGCGTTGCGATCTGTGCTAAGAGAAAAACCCATTATATATTTCGCACTTATTTATAAATAATATAAGACAGACTCCCCTGCGTCAATGTCACATTTTTCTTGTCCTTTTTCTGCACATTATCGCTGACAAAGCAGATAGTGCCATCAATGCGGACATCGATGGAGGAATCAAAGATCAGCACCTTGTTCGCGCTGTCCTTTGTCACTTCCATAATATCGGCTTCCTCCCACTTGTCATAGCTGACAAACTTAACATCAAAGCCATAGTTTTTATTCATGGCTCCCTTCACGGTTCCCAGATACATATCTACTTCATTAAATGCAATATAATCCTCCACTGTCTCATAGGTCAGATAAGCACCCGCCACATTGTCCGACATCTCCACGCGATCCACCTTGACAGCCTCACGCACATTTTTATAATTGTAATTATATGCCTCTTCCTCAGCAAACTTTTTTAGCTCCTCGGCATTATAATACTCTTTGTCAAAAAGCTCAAAAGCGGCTTCCTCTAATTTTCCATCCTTTTTTATATAAAGTGTATTTGTACTTACTTGGAGTGTTTTTTCTCCACATGCCGTCAAAAATACCAGTATCATTATCACACATACACTTAATTTCCATCTTTTCATATCCCCATTCCATCCTTCTTTTGAAATTCCGTACCATGCTGCTCACCTTTGCAGCCATATACACCTTTCACGATAATACCATCAATCTCTCCGTTTTTCAATACATAGATTTTAAAATCTCCAAAGATTTCATTTTTCTGTCTATTGTCACTCTGCCAAATAGCTCTGTCAGCTCCTCCAATTCTCTAAGCACCGCATCGGATACATTAAATGTATAGAGCTTCTCCACCGTCGATGAAACAATATACTGCATGGTGTACACCGCCGCTTCACTCACATCAAAACCATCGCTTTGTTTTTTTGCACAGTCGCCGCACAAAAGTCCTCTTCTTGTCATGCTAAATTTCCAAGGCCCCTCCTCACAGTGACAGCATGTACAGGAAAATGCCTGAGGTGCCTCCCCATTTACTGCCATCGCCTTTATCTCATAGATAATCTTTACCAATTTATTTGGTATATGATGATTTAGTAACGCCCGCAGAGACTGGTAGAGAAGCTTTAGCATCCGACTTCCATCCATATTTTCCCTTGTATAATAATCTGCAAGCTCCAAAAAATAAAAGCCATATAAGGCTCCCATAAAATCATCACTCAATTCTGTAAAATAGTTTGAGATAGACATGGAGGACACTGTATAGGAATTTCTTCCCTCATACAGCTCAAAATTGCCAAAAGAAAACGGACGGCTGCCTGCCATAAAAGGGCTGTTTAGTCGTCTGGCCCCTCTGGCAAATGCAGCTATCCTTCCTCTCTCTCTCGTCAATATCACAAGCCTCTTGTCATATTCTCCCACCGGTGTCGCAGACAATACCATACCTGTCTCTATAACCGTCTCTCCCATATCGATTCCTCACCTGTTTTGCAAACGGATTCTCCCCATTCACCATCCCTTTTCCTGTCTCTGGGCTTCCGTCCTCTCCTCTGTAACGCAAATAATCCTCCACTTTCCCGGTAGATACAAAGACATTCCATGCTACTCTTTCCAATCTGCTGCACCTCCTTCTCACAGTGTTTCTGTTAAAGTGATTATACAGACTAGAATCTCCGAATTTGGATTTCCCATACCGGCAAATACTGGTTACATATCCTTTTTATCATAACCATAATTTTTGAGAAGCAGCTCATTATCACGCCATTCCTTGCGAACCTTTACCCAAAGCTTTAGATTCACCTGACACATCAGCAACCGCTCCAGCTCATAGCGCGCCGTGGAACCTATCTTTTTTAACATAGCGCCCTGTTTTCCAATAATAATTCCCTTGTGGGAATCCTTCTCACATACGATCGTCGCCTCAATATCTGTGATGTCTCCCTTCTTTCGTTCCTTCATCCTCTCAATCGTGACAGCGATCCCATGAGGAATCTCATCGTTTAACAGATAAAGTGCTTTCTCACGAATAAGCTCTGCTGCAATCTGCCGCACTGGCTGATCTGTCACCGTATCCTCATCATAAAAAGCTGGACCTTCTGGCAGATACGGAAAAATACAGCGAAAAAGTGTGTCAATATTTTCCCCACTCTTCGCAGATACTGGTACTACCTCAGCAAAATCATGCAATCCTCGGTAGTTGTCAATTACAGCGAGAAGCTCCTCACGCTTTACCATGTCAATCTTATTGATTACCAAAATAACAGGAACCTTTGTAGATAATAGCTGTTCTGCAATATTTCGGTCTCCAGAGCCCACATAGGTATCTGGCTCTATCAGCCACAGAATAACATCCACTTCCTTCCATGTTTTCACAGCTGTGTTGACCATATATTCGCCAAGCTTGTTTTTCGCCTTGTGTATACCGGGCGTGTCAAGAAACACAATCTGCCCCTCTTTGGCAGTATAGACAGTCTGTATTCGATTTCTGGTAGTTTGGGGTTTATTTGAAGTTATGGCTATTTTTTGGCCAATAATCCGGTTCATTAGAGTAGATTTTCCCACATTAGGACGGCCGATCAGCGTGGCAAAACCGGATTTAAACGGAATGGATGGATTCGATATGTCTGACATATAGCTTTCTCCTTTGTTTTTAGTCTGATAGTATCAATTCTTTTTTGGGAATGGTCCGCTCAGAAAACTGACCATAATCCTCCGTCACTCCACTCCCACTTAACATCTGTTACGTTTTTCACCAAGTGGGAGCGGGGTGACGGAGAAGAGAAATGGCTCTGCGGACCTTTTCTCGATCACGTTTACAAAAATCTATTTCGTAAACATCTAAAGCTTCTATTCTGTTTCATATTCCAGCTTGCTCACGGATACCTCGTAGGCTATGCGCTTCTCACCCTCGTTCTCTCCAATCTTTTTCATGTATTCACGGCTCTGCACCCTTCCCCAGATCCTTAGCTTCGCCCCAACTTGAAAGGTGGATGCATACCGGGCATTTCTTCCCCACGCGATGCATGGAATATAATCTGACTTGCCATATGGCCGGTTCACTGCTACCAGCAAATCTGCGATCTCTCTTCCGAGAGGTGTCTTTCTGTAGATAGGTGGCTTGCAGATAAAGCCCTCCAAAAAGATCTGGTTTGTTTTTCCAATCTCTCTGTCATCCTCCACATATTCCCACTCTCTCACAAAGATGGACAGAACCAGACGGTTTTTCGTTCCCTCATGGCGGTTATAGGAGCGAAACTGTCCGCTCGCCTCAACCATCATCCCAACACAGCTTTTTGTCACATCCACTAGACGCTCTGAAACCATAAGAGGAATAATATCCGGCTGATTGCTCAGGCGATTTACTGATACATTCACCATATAGAAGCCTTCTCCAAATACCTCATGGCTGAATTCAAAATCCGATATCACCTCGCCGATAATACCTACTTTGTTGTTTTCCATTACCTTATCTGTCATTATTCGTATTTCTCCCTTCCTTTGCATCCTGCCTGCCCTTCACAGATTCAGGATACCCCTTGTAATTTTGTCCATTATCATATGTATGCTGATTACAAGAATTTTATGCATAATTTTTACAAAATTTTTTATTCTCTGTTATTCATTCCTAATTGCCGCGAGCGGACTTAATTTCATGGCGCGCAGGGCGGGTATAAAGCCTGATACAATACCTATCATTACTGCAAATCCAAGTGCTGCCAGCGAAAGCCACGGCGGAATATAAGAAATAGAGGCATCAGCACCCATATAATAATAATTTCCCATCAAGTTGCCCGCAAATTTATTTATAATAGCAGAAATTCCATAGCTTAACATAATTCCCACCAAGCCACCGATAAAACCGATAAACGCTGCCTCCATTAAAAATAATGTACGAATATTTCCCATCGCGCAGCCCAAAACCTTTAATACACCGATCTCCTTTGTGCGCTCATAGATGGACATCATCATTGTATTGGCAATGCCAATCGCAGCTACAAATAGAGATACCGCTCCAATTCCGCCTAATACCATCTGTGTTGTTTTTGATTGCTGCTGCATACTTTGAATATACTCTGCATTGCTGCTTGCCTGAAAACCCATATCCTGAATTGCCTGAAGAATGCCGTCAATGTTTTCCATCTTGTCAACCTCAACTACAACATTTTCATAACAAAATTCTGCATATGGTTTTCCATTCTTCTGTGTAGGCTGCCCCGGTATTGGCTTATTTCGAAAAATTTTCTTTAGTGTTGCCTTCAATGCATCAATATGACAGTAGATCTCCCAACAATATTCATTGTAATCTCCCTCGCCGCCAGCCACCATAGCCGATGCTTGAAGTAGATATTTTTTAGGCGGATTGCCCTGCCCATTCTGTGAACTCCAGTACGCATCCCTGTCGAATATAGTAAACAGAGGACTATTGATAAAATCTATATCTGGTATTACCTGCGTCTCCCAATAGGATTTCTGCGTCTTTTCATTGTAGAAATCTCTCGCTACCATGCTGCCGACCACAAGCTCCAAGGAATCCGCATCCTTATCGGGAAGCCTTCCCTCCGCTAGAGGAATTTTATCTAAAACATCCTGTGTCACGCCATTTATACTAGCATAGGTATTAATATAAGCTCCCTGCTTCATCACCACAGGAAACCGAAGTGTCGGCGTCACTGCCTTCACATGCTCCATCGCTGCAAAATCCTCCAGCATACTGTCGTTGAGCAGCAGCTCCTCCGTCCCATTGCCAGAGCTCCCCCAATAATAGACCTGTATCGCTGTCAAGCTGCCAGACTGCTCGATTGCCGCCATTAAGCTTCTATTTTGCCCAATTCCAATCGACACCATAACGATAATGGAGGCTGTACCGATCACTACGCCCAGCACGGTCAGAATCGTTCTCATCTTACGGCGCCACAGATTACTGGCACTCATTCGGATCAAATCAGATATTCTCATCGCTATCCACATCCTCTTCCAGCTTCTTGCGCTTCTGCCTCTTAATTATCACCACGGTTATCACGATTGCAACCACAACCGCTGCCGCCACGCCTATGCCCACAGCTATCATCCATGATGCAATCTTTCCATTTCCTTGTGTCTCTCCCATCATCGCATCATCGACTGGAAACATATTGTCAATATCCATATCTGGAACATATGGCTCTGTCACAAAAAGCTGAATCTCTTTCTTCTCTGTAAAAATCTCACCCTTCTCATTTTCATAAGAGACTACTGCTGTGATATATCCCTCATCCATAGTAGGTGCAATTCCTGTCACCATAGTATCCACGTTCGCTGTCGCGCCAGAATCCAGATTTCCTTTAAATGTCTCTCCTCCAGTGATAGAATCTCCCTCAAATTCCACGCTGACATTATAGATCTTACTCTTGCCCAGATTATTGACCGCAAACATAATATTGGACTGTCCGCCAACCTCGATGGAGGAAGGCATAACCTCAACATTTCCTGTTGTCACACGAAGCTCCTGTGTCACCGGAATGGAGATTCTCTCCACACCCTTGTAAGCTGTCACATCAGAATCCTCATACTCTGACTCTATGGTAAGCGGATAGGACTTTGCTTCCAGTGTAGGCTTTGCTGTCATATCCACTTCCAGATCAATCGTCTCCCCAATGCCAATTCTCTGAATAAACATCGTGCTAGAACCAGACATTGGAATAAAACAGTTATCATTCTTATCTTCGGAAGAGCTTAGTGTAAACTTAATATTGGACACGGCTGTTCGGTCCGAAGTATTTTTAATATGTATGGTAAGTCTAAATTCATCCCCTGCTTTGATCTCTTCTTTATCTGTCTCATATCCAGTAACAATCAGTCGAGGCTCAGACTTATTTGTGTCCTTGGTGGTAGTCTCCTCCTCCTCTTTATCCTTCTCAGGATTTCCTGCTATATAAAAATACACGGTCTGCTGATTTTCAGCAAAATCTTTATTCTGCTCATCCTTTCCTTTTATATTAAAAGTAATTGGATAATATCCTGTCTTTACATCTGTTCTGACCTTCCAGTTAAAGCTTACCTTCACATTTCTATCAGATTCTGATGGCTGGCTGTTTGTTCCTTTGACAATTTCATCCACCCGGTACTCATAGCTTGTAAGGTTTAGCTCAAAGGGAAACTTTGAAGAATCCTCAGAAAGAGTGGGGGTGATAGAAACATCATGTGCATCTGCTTTCCCGTAATTTGTCAGATAAAGGTCAAACGATATTGGCTGACCATAGGTTGCTGGAGGCAGTGATGGGCTGTTCTGCAAAGAGATCTGAATATCACTGGAATCCTCTGGACTTCCCTCAATAAATATATAGGAAGTGACCGGTGTCTCATAAACTGTTTTGGAGTCATCGGATGCTATCACATAGCTGATAATATATTTAATAGCATAATATCCCGTTGTCACATCCTCACGAACCTTAAAATTAAACGTCACGGTAGCGCTGGCACGCCCTCTTAAGGTTGAATTGCCCCTTGATGAACTGGCATCGCTTCCATTTAATTTTATTGAATAATTCGCCTTGTCAATCTCAAAAGGAAAATCCTTTGCATCCACAACCGGTGAAATAATCACCTCCTCTGCATTGTCTTCACTTCTGTTAATAATATGTAACTGGACTGACATCACTTCTCCACGCTTGCCCACCGGCGTGTCTATATCGCCCGCTAAGGTTAGCGGATGATCGTAAGTGGCCACAGGCTCATCTGTAGTTTCTATTGGAGAAGCATAAAACATATTTCCCTTTCCATCTGTCAATAGCATGGCACCACAGCACAAAAAGATCAATAGTGCTTTTACCACTTTTTTTCCCGCCCAATTTCTACCTTTCATAACTCTTCCTCCATCTTCTCCTCATTCTCCTCCATCACAGTGTTGTCTGCATCTGTAATCTGCGGATCTTCCTCTTCTATTGTATCAACTGTATCAGCCACATCCTCATCAATCACTGTTTCCCTCGCCGATTTCTGAAGCAGTTCCTCCACTGTCGCCGCCTCCGAGATCTTGGCATCTCTGTGATCTCGCTCCTCCACCTTGACAATCTTTCCATCTATAATATGAAAGATCCGATCGGCAAAGGTTGCTAGATGGTTGTCATGTGTCACCATCACAAGTGTTTTGTTCTGCTCCATCACAACCTTCCTCATAAGTTCCATCACCTCGGCGGAAGTATGCGAATCCAGATTACCTGTCGGCTCATCTGCAAAAATAATCTCTGGGTCTACCACCAATGCCCTCGCAACGCCGACGCGCTGCTGCTGCCCTCCTGACATCTGGTTGGGGCGATGCTTCTTCTGTGTCTTAAGCCCCACCAAATCTAACATTGCCGATGCCTTTTTCAATCTTACTCTCTTTGGGACACCCCGAAAGGAGAGCGGCAAAGCCACATTTTCCACAGCATTCATGGTTCCCAACAGATTGAAGGACTGAAAAATAAATCCCACCTTCTCCCGCCGAAACTTTACCAGTTGATTCTCCGACAGCTTTTCAATATGTTTTCCAGCAATTTTTATGGTCCCCTTGGTAGGCTTTTCCAGACCTGCTAGCATATTCAACATTGTCGATTTGCCTGAGCCAGAAGTACCCACAATCGAACAGAATTCCCCTCGGTAAATTGTCATATCTACCCCATTCAATGCACGGACCTTGTTCTGTCCAATTCTGTAAATCTTATATAGATTCTTAACCTCAATAACTGGTTCCTTTTTTGCCATAATACCACCTATTTCATCCCTTTCTCGCTGACTCCTTTTCAGGATTCATCTATACAGTATATCATAAAAATACTTTAGAAAACAGTATTTCCTTTAAGGATTTTCTTAAGAATCTATGAATAGCTTCCAAAAAAACCTTGTAATCTTCCCAGAATGTGCTAAACTGTAACAGGTTGAATTATGCGCAGACAATGTGATTTAGAAAGAGGGATATTATATTTATGAAAACAAAGAGAGAAGATATTCGCAATATAGCAATTATTGCCCATGTAGATCATGGAAAAACCACCTTGGTGGATCAGCTTTTGAAGCAGAGCGGTGTATTTCGCCAGAATCAGGAAATTGCCGAGCGCGTGATGGATTCTAATGATATTGAGCGCGAGCGCGGCATCACGATCCTCTCCAAAAATACCGCTGTATTTTACAAAAATACAAAAATTAATATTATAGATACTCCCGGCCACGCCGACTTTGGCGGCGAGGTTGAGCGTGTTTTAAAGATGGTCAATGGTGTTATCTTAGTGGTTGATGCCTACGAGGGCGCCATGCCTCAGACAAAATTTGTCCTAAAAAAAGCGCTGGAGCTTGATCTGTCCGTTATTGTGTGCATCAACAAAATCGATCGCCCTGAGGCTCGCCCCGATGAAGTGATCGATGAAGTATTAGAATTATTTATGGATCTGGATGCCTCCGACGAACAGCTTGACTGTCCCTTCGTCTATGCCTCAGCAAAAGCGGGCTACGCCGTACTTGATCCAAAAGACAAGCCAGAAAATATGGTTCCCCTGTTTGAAACCATCTTAAAATCCATCCCTGCCCCAGAAGGAGATCCAGATCTTGGGACGCAGGTCCTTATCAGCACCATCGATTACAACGACTATGTAGGACGCATTGGCGTAGGTAAGGTGGACAACGGTGTTATCCGCGTCAACCAGGACGCCGTGATCGTCAATGCCCATGAGCCAGATAAAAAGCGCAAAGTCAAGGTAAGCAAGCTCTATGAATTTGATGGTCTAAACAAAGTTGAGGTAAATGAGGCCTCCATCGGTTCCATCGTGGCAATCTCTGGCATCACAGACATCCATATCGGCGACACCCTGTGTTCCATAGAAAGCCCAGAACCAATTCCATTCCAAAAGATCTCCGAGCCTACCATTGCTATGCAATTTATGGTAAATGACAGCCCACTTGCAGGAAAAGAAGGAAAGTATGTCACCTCACGCCATTTAAGAGACAGGTTATTCCGCGAGTTAAACACTGATGTCAGCCTTCGTGTGGAGGACACAGACAGCACAGACAGCTTTAAAGTATCTGGCAGAGGAGAGCTTCACTTATCTGTATTAATTGAAAATATGAGGCGAGAAGGCTACGAATTTGCCGTTAGCAAGGCAGAGGTCCTCTATCACACAGACGAGCAGGGACATAAGCTAGAGCCAATGGAGCTTGCTTATATTGATGTTCCAGATGAATTTTCAGGAACCATTATCCAAGCATTGAGCGAGCGCAAAGGCGAGCTTAAAAATATGCTTCCAGCAAGCGGCGGTTATGTCCGTCTGGAATTTTCTATTCCATCCAGAGGTCTTATTGGCTACCGCGGAGAATTTATGACCTCCACCAAGGGAAATGGCATCCTCAACACTATATTTGACGGCTATGGCCCCTACAAGGGAGATATCTCCTACCGCCAGCAGGGATCTCTGATCGCCTTTGAATCAGGAGAGAGCATTACCTACGGACTATTCAATGCGCAAGAACGAGGCATTCTCTTTATTGGCGCAGGAGAACAAGTATATGCCGGAATGGTTATTGGACAAACAGGACGCACCGAGGATATTGAAGTAAATGTATGTAAGAAAAAACAGCTTACCAACACCCGCGCTTCCGGCTCCGACGACGCGCTAAGGCTGACAGCACCAAAGCTTCTCAGTCTTGAACAGGCTTTGGAATTTATTGACACCGATGAGCTTTTGGAAGTGACTCCCAAAAATTTGCGGATTCGAAAAAAGATCTTAGATCCAACCCTCCGCAAGCGCGCGGCTAACAACGCAAAATCCGCCAAATAAACTATTTATATCATTTAGAAATGAGGCAGGCTATGATAGCAGAACCATATAAAGTACTGCTCGCGGGCGGTGAAGGAGAGATCACAGAAAAAAAATCACGCTTTATCGCCACCACAATGCCGATAAAAAGCGAGGAGGACGCCATTGCATTTGTCAGTGCAATGAAAAAAAAATACTGGGATGCCAGACATAATTGCAGTGCCTTTGTGATAGGAAAGAACCATGAGCTGACGCGGTGCAGCGACGATGGCGAACCTGCCCAGACCGCAGGAAGACCCATGCTGGAGATTCTGCTCTCTGAGAATATCCATGACGCCGCCGTGGTAGTTACACGCTACTTCGGCGGAACACTCCTTGGAACAGGTGGATTGGTGCGTGCCTATACCGCTGCAGTAAAAGCAGGGCTGTCAAACAGTACCATTATAACAAAACAGCCGGGGACAAAACTATCTATAAACACAGATTACAATGGTTTAGGAAAACTTCAATATCTCTGCTCCAAGCTCGAAGCTTCCATACTGGACACCCTATATACAGATGCCGTTCAGGTTGAATTACTTGTGCCGGCAGGGTCCTATTCTATGTTTATTAAACAGGTGACAGAGGCAACTAATGGAAAAGCCATTTTTTCTGAGGGTGAACCTATATGGTATGGGGAAGTAAATAACGAAATCAAGATTTTTCCTGAATAATCCTCTAAAAAGAAACCTATATGGTTTATAGAAAATTTATTGAATCATGTTTGAGAAAGGGCCGCTCAAAGAATTGGCTATGGTCCTCCGTCACCGCGCTCCCGCTTAGTGAAAAACGTAGCGG
>CAMUFS010000028.1 GCA_947088195.1 uncultured Clostridia bacterium | reverse complement strand
ATTTTAAAAATTGAAAATTTTTTAGAAGTAAGAAGGGAATAAGCTAATGGATTATATTGAAGAAGGAAAGAAACCTCCTAAATGTAAAAGTGTCCTATCTACGCCTGAAGAATTAGTAGAAAAATTAAAACCATTAATTGGAAAAATGATCCCCATAACTGGAAAGTCAAGAACAGATGGTTCTAATTTTAGAAAAATTATAACTAACCATCTGTTATCTACTTATATGCCGGAGGCTACAGATGAGTATGAAATTGTGCCGCCTAAACAAAAAGGAGTACCCGCTTTCTTAAGAGAATATATAGACACATACATTGTTACAACGGGAAATTCATATAACTTACAAGTATGGAATAGAAATCCCAATAGTGCATCCGTTCAAGTAGATTTGAAAAATGGAGAAACTCTCTTGGCAAGTGATGTAAGATTTGTTCTTGGAAAAATAAATACGGATAATTGCATCGAATCAATAATCATAATGACGCCGGAATATATCGAGAATAAGTTTGGAAAATTTGGTAAACCGACAATTAAACAACAACTTATTATTTCTGATAAGAAACGTGAAGCTATTATTCATAATGGCAGTATGGTAATAGCTGATTCTAATTTGCCGGGTGAACTTTTGTCCTACACCGATAAAACTATAAATGATAATGTTAGCATAAAGGATGAGCCAAATACAGTTTTGCCAATAGCGGTTATAGATGAGCGTATTACAAATAAACTTATTGGTGAAAAATTAGATATTTCCCTATCCACTAAGCAAAAGGGACAACAATTAGAAAGAATGGTAGCTTATCAATTAGGTTATAGAGACATGCAGAACGGCCTTGAGGGAGGATATCCAGATATAAGAAATCAAATGCTTGAGGTAAAAGTACAAGATTCACCAACGATTGATCTTGGAAAGTACTCCCCACAGTTTGAAGAGCAGATAAATGATAATTTCACTACTAGAACCATAAGATACCTTATTGCATTGACTAATGCTATAAATGGTGAAATTAATGGATTGATAATGTGTCCGGGAGAAGAATTGGGAAAGCATTTTACTTATATTGCTGATAAAAGTTTTAAATGTCAAAGAAACATTCCTATGAGCTTTTTTGAAAGATTCAAAGGACAAGTAGTTTTTAATCCGTAATCAGAGCTGAGTATTTAAATGCTGATAATTTTAAGTAGAACTCCTACAGGACACCCGTTACCAGCGGGTGTCCCTCCTCATGTTCCATATATCGCAATCCATATAAAACTCCAAAAGCTTCCATCTAGCAATATCCTATAATATTGGTTCAGCCTATCGGCCAGCTTAAAAACTGAAATGAGATTTTTAAATGTACAACTCATTCTCTTTTCTTGTTGAACACGCTTTTTTTATAGCTAACGCGGCAACTGAAACCATAGCGCCATTTACTTTACGAGCTGATTGAGGACATTTTACAACACAGCGCATACAGGAAATGCACTTTTTACTGTCTGTAATTTTAAAGTTTTCTTTACTTATTGCCTGTGCTGGACAGTTTTTAGCACAAAGTCCACAATTCGTACATTTATTGTCAGCTTTCGGTACTAAACCCACTCCACCTGCCTCTTTATTTGGATATTTTCCCGGAATTTGTAACACAGATGTTTCTGTTATATTACTATTTATTTTTTCTAATATTTTTTTAGCAAAATTTTGTAGCTCTTGTTTATCTTTGCTATCAGGTCTTCCCGTTGCGTACTGATGCATAATGGAATGTTCTGCAATCGCCGCAACCGCCGCAATTACTCTAAAACCGCTCTTTTCTGCAATCCCCCTCAGCTCCATCAAAGTATCTTCATATGCTCGATTTCCATATACACAGACAATAATGCATCGCGCCTGATTTCCACAAATTTTTGAAATTCTCTGGGCTGCAAGAGATGGAACACGTCCCCCATAAGAAGGGACTGCTATCACCGCAATATCGTCTTCTTTCATACAAATGGAATCATAATCAAGTTCTACATTCGTCAAATCAATTTCGCTAACTGCCATTCCCCACGTTTTTGTTATAATATCTGCAACTTGTTTCGTTCCTCCAGTCGGACTGAAAATAATTTGCGAAATATTCATATGTAATCCTCCTGTAATTTTTAAATTTACACCATTATAACAAGTAAAAGGTGTAATGTCAAGATTTACATCTCAACAAAGTTATGGTACAATATTTTTAGGAAGGAGAAACACTATGCATATTAGTACAAAATGCTCTGTTGCTATTCATTGTCTTATTTTTATTTATGAATACGGAGAAAAGAAAAAAGTAACCAGTGAACTTTTATCACTCTCTACTGGAAGCAATTCTGTTACAATCCGCAATATTTTAAGTTCGTTAAAAAAGAATGGTATTATCTCTGTCAAATTCGGAACAGGCGGAGCAACACTCAGTTGTCCATTGGAAGACATAACCATATATCGTATATGCAAAGCGATAGAACCTGACTTTATTTCCAAATTATTTGGTATTCATTCATTCCCTTCGCCACTCTGCCCAATAGGGAGAAATATTCATAATGTATTAAATTGTTCTTACCAAAAAATTCAAAATGATTTATCTCATAGTTTAAAAAGCATTACAATGAAAGACATTATTTCCGACTATCACTATCACAAATAAAATTGAGATGGTACAAGAAAACAGAGCATATAAATAAAATCTCTATATGCTCTGAATATTGTGTTGTTATTTTATTGTAATTGTAATAATGATTTATCTGATAGACAAAAACTTTATCTGTAAATGTATAACTTTCTGCCTATATTCTTTCAAAGAAATGAATATTTCTGTTCTACTTTCTAAAATTACATCCCTGCCGTTATGCTTTATAGTATTTATTTTCCACACTATTTTATTTATTTTTTTGATAGATAACCGTAAGCTCTCGCAGCCGCTTTAACATCTCATCATCTACAATATCCAATCCAAATCCCTGCATCATCTGGCGAAATAACAAAGACTTTTTATAAGTCTCCTCCACAGTATTATCAAATATCATAGGATTCAGCCAAATATTTGCGACAAGTATAATTAACTCTCCCAGCTCTTCAGGATAATCTGTCTGAATAGAACCGTCTGCTATTCCCTCTTTTATAATTGGAACAATATAATCTGGCCCCGCCTCCACCACAGTTTCCCGAAACATACTATATATTAATCTTGGATTGCAGCTTAAATTAGGCGCCACAGTAAATATTTCATCCTGAACTGGTCTGAGAATGGATTCTTTAAAAATAGTTTTTAATTTTTCCTTCCCATTTAAATCTGTTCGATCACGAATTATACCAAGCATCCTATTTGATTCCGCTGTTATTTTATCTGTGACAGCAAAAAGAATATCCTCCTTTGATTTAAAGTGATGATAAATAGCTCCCTTGCTCAATCCACCTAAATGATTAATAATATCCTGAATAGAAGTATGTTCATAACCTTTTTCCATAAATAGACGAAAAGCAACCTCCAAAATAAGATTCACCGTCTCTTCAGGATGTTTATTTCTAGCCATAACTGCCCAACCTCCCCGCACACAAATAGTATGTTGATATTATCATACTGTCAGTATGCTGTCAAGCAAACCTCTATTCTCGATAATCATCCCGCATAAAAGGCTTCTCAATTTTTGTGTCTGTTATAAGACCATATTTTTTTGGATGGCGATAGGCATTGCCATGTACTTCCTCTTTCCGATATAAACGAAGCTGTTCCACATTCAACTCTGCTATATAAATTCCTTCTTTTCCATCTGCCTGCAAAATACAGGTATCTCGTGAACCATCTCCTTCAGGCAGATAAGCCACACCATCGAAAACACTTGACCCGCCATTACAATCGGGCACTTCTTCAGGATAATTGCAAGTAGCAATCGCTGTCATATTCTCATACGCCCTGCCACGTAGCTGCGAGAGACGATTGATTTCCATTGGACATGCGTTAGGAACCAGAATAAGCTCTGCACCCTTTAACATCAAGATCCTTGCACTCTCTGGAAATTCTCTATCAAAACAGATCATCGCTCCAACCTGTATCTCACCACAGGCTGTATTCAGTGATGTGACATAAAAATCATCACCGGGCGTTAAATTTCTCTCAACATCAAAATCACAAGTATGCACTTTTGCATAACTCAATTTCTGTTCTCCAAGCCTGTCAAAAAGAATAAATGAATTGCGGGGAGAATCTCCATATTTTTCAAGAAAAGTTATGCCAATGGCCATATCAAGTTCCCTAGCAAGACGCCCAAATCCATGAATAAACTCACTATCAGCGGAAATTGCCTCCGCCTTCCACTCCTCCACTGGCCGATTGTAAATACGATAACCATTGCTCCACATCTCAGGAAATAGCGCAATATCAGCACCTTTTTCTTTGGCATCCCTACAATATATCATTCCCTTTTCAAGATTTTCCTTCCATGTTTTACAAGGAGCTATCTGTAACAAGGCGATTTTTAATATTTTCATAATAACATTCCCTTTCTTCTATAAATACTGCTGCGTGATTTCTTTTATATTCAATCATACCACAAATATAACAAAAAGGACATACCACATACATGCTTCTTGCCATCTATTTTATTTCCGAAAATAATCACATATAAAATCCCATCCTTTTCTTGCTGATCGCTCTACTTCCAAATCCTTTCTTCATTTTCTCCACGGCCTGCAAAAGATCTTCCATTGTTAGAACTGTCATGTCCTTTTTTGAAAAATCTGTTTTTCCAGATGCCATCGTTCTTCTGGCAGCAAATAAAACCGTTGTCTCCAAAAGAGACCTCGCCTCCCTTCCATTGCCAAAATCCCGTTCTTTTACCCTTGTCTGAAAAAATTCTGTCACAAGCTTAAAACATGCCTCATCCAGACGATAATGACTATTTTCAGCAATCCTTCTAAAAATACATGTCATATCCTCCGCAGTATAAGACTTAAAATAAAATGTCGATGTAATTCTGCTTTTAATGCCGGGATTTGCATCCAAAAACGCGAGCATACGATTATCCTTCTCCGAAACATCCTTGCCACCGTATCCAGCAAAGATCACAAGCTTGTCCGTGGAATGTTTTTCCAGTTCAATAATTAACTGTGCGATCGCCTCATTTCCAAAACTGTCTGTTTTTCCATCAGTCGACACAATGGAATAAGCCTCATCAATAATAATGACATCATAGCTTTCAAACAAGGATTTTGTTTTTGGCGCGGAATGTCCAACATACATCCCTTTCAGTTCAGCGCCATTTATGCAGATAAAACGATTGTCAGGCAATAATTTTTCATCAAACATTATCATCCCCATATATCTTGCCACAGTAGTCTTTGCGGTTCCCGGTGCGCCAAGCATAACATGCACATTGTGAAACTGGCTTTCTCCTATATTCATCTGTCTGCGGATCTGATTGTATTTCATTACATTGACAACATCATACACCTGCTGTTTGATCTCATCAAGACCAACCAAATTTTTCTCAAGAAGTGTTCTCCCACTTTCTGTTTTTGCGCTACTCTCTTTCTGTTTTACAAAATGATCAATAAACAAAAAATCGCCGTTAGAAAGCGTAAGCGGGACATTTCTTTCCATATCCTTAATTGCATAATTAATAATTTTAGCGATCATTTGGCAGATCTCATTTTTCTTTATCGCTGCTGCCAGATTCACAATCCTTTCATAAGAAAATCCACGTTTCACCTTAATTTCGTGTTGTTTCAAATTTTGTCTTAAAATATTTCTATAATAAGGCTTTGCATTTTTATCTTCAAAAGAAACAAGCGCTTCATCTGTAGCAAAGGACAGAATAAAATTATTGCGAATGGCATGGAATTGTTCTGTACTATATGTACCAAATGGAAGCTCCAACAAATTAGTTTCCGTTTTATCTGAGTCCAAAAAGAGAACATATACCTGATAATTCTCCTCAAATAGATTGACCGCTTCAAAACAAATATCATTCGCCATACTTTCCGTCATAATCAAACAGACTGACTCTCTCGTACATTCGGTCCAGTATGGTTTATTGCGATTTTTTACAGATTGTTCTTCCAGAAGAAAACCATTACATTCATACAGGGATGGATCATCATTTAAATAGGCAGATAATTCCTTGTCATAGATAATAGGAATACGCATAGATGACTCGTAATATTTTTCACGATTTATCATAGACATATCCTCCATATCAAAAGGTGGTTCTGTCCTTCTGTTATTAAGCTCCATTGCCAGATATACAATCGCCATCAGGCCCATCTCCAATGTATCTGTCGTCAAAGTAATTACGCGGGATAATTTCGATTTATCCAATAGCTTCTTTATTCCGTCAAATTGTACTCCACCCTCCTTGATGTCCTTTTCCAGAGAATAATTATACTCCTCATAAGGTGGAAGAGCCAGATAGGTTATTTTTTCTGATTGTGTATTTTTTAAATATACTGTCTTTATATCTGGTTTCACTAAGATTCTTTCTATTTGTTGCATGATCAATCTCCCTATATCTTTAAAGTCATCTGTCCATCCAGCAGACTTTTCACTTTGCGTTCTGATATTTTGTCCCCTTCCATAACCTTTTCACATAAAAGTGGAGAGTTAGCATCATACTGTTTGCGATTGTCCTCCATAGAATGTATGTCATAGGTCGCATAGCAATATGCGCACCCATTGGCACAAGTATTGTAGGTTCCAACCTCTATACTTTCCACACAGCCACACGCAAGCCTCTGATTTTTATCCTTTTTTATCTTTAATTGCCCACCTGTCAGACGTTCGATCAGCTCTTTGTCAATGCAACAATTATGCGTAATCCCACAGCTAGAAAGATCTATTTCTTCGGAACAGGAGGCCATCTGCATTTTATTTTCTTCTGCAATCCTTTGAAGCTTGGCGGCAAAAGCTGTGAGTACCTCTTTCGATTTATTATTGTCCACTGTTTCTGACAGAAAAATTTTATTTTTCCGATAGGTATCCACAAAGCTAATAACACATTTTTCTGTATACCCCCTCAGACTTTCTGCAATTTGACAAAATGCGCGAATATGATATTCTTCTGTATATCGATCGGTAAACATAATTGGATCATACCTCCAAATTACCCTCTCTTTTCCAATTTGTGCCGCAAGCTCCTGAAAGCGCGGGATCATAACTGTCTTTTTATCAGGAATATTTTTTTCAATATCCGTTCCATATCCCGTCAATGTAAATTGAAAATAGTACAGATAATCTTTTAATTCCCCCAGATATTTCATAATTCCTATAGGGTTTTTTGTCCAAAATACAATACAATCAATCACCTCTGGCGTGATCTGGATTTTACTGATCTGATGTACATTCATCGGATTTTTTACATATAAAAATCCCTCATGCAACCGATTGATAAACCATTCCGCATAATAATTTGGAATATCTGTTCTTCTGCTCACACTGAGAATCATACTCTATTTCTCCTTTCAAAAGTCATTATCCTATAACAGACTTCGCTTGTCTTTAGCACTGGATATCGATTCATGCACTCCATACACCACGATCGACGTTTACAGAACTGCTTTGCCTGACATCGCTCACCTAATCCTTTTAATGTCTCCACCGCCTGACTTGGATAATTATAATTTTTTTGAAGCTTCTTAATCCCACAATTATCTCGTGCTATAAAACACGCCCTATTTTCCATATCTGGTGCATAGCCGGCTGCCATAATTGCCCGTTCCAACATATCTGTCTTTTTCCAATCATCTTCTCGATGTATCTGGCTGTTCCGCAGAGAAACACATACACAAAAACGCTCTTTTCTATTCTTCTTAGAAGAAAATTCCTCACATATATTTTTTACTTCTTCTATAGATAACTCGCTGATTGATTTTGGAAATATATAAATATCTTCTTTCAGTTCCTCCAGCTCTCTAAAATATGCCACTACATTGGTATTCAAATAAATTGGACTTTTATCTTCCCCGCAGATTATCGGCTTATAGCTCCAGTCTACCTGATCAATCCCCGTATAGGACACTTGAAGCGGACGAATATCTTTTAGAGAGATCAGACCAATATAATCAACCATCGCACCACAGCCAAGAGATAAAACAGAAACGTGATCCCAAATGCCAAGCTTCTCTACTGCCTTATTATACATCAAATAATATTCATATGCATAGGCATAAGCATATTTTAAAAGATAAAGCTGTTGCACATGAATATCTGTGTATTTTGGAAATGATTGCACTTGATAATTTAATGATGTCATTACACACAATTTATCCATATGTACTATTTCGTTTTCAAAATCTGTATATATTTTGCTCAAATAACTCTCCAATGACCTCATTTGTCCTCTCCCTTATCTATCTGCTGAAAAACAAGATTTTTCAATTATATTTTATTACTAATATAATTGTAGCATAGAGTTTTTCCAAGTTATAGAGGAAAGTGTGCGCAAATTTTTGTATATAAAAAATAGAATTATTAATGATATTCTGCTATAATTGTATTGATTCTATATACAATTATATAGTATTATATTTTTTATAAAGGAGGAATGACTTCAATGGCTTTTTACGCAACTGGTGATCAACAGGTACGTCTGCGGTTCAGCAGATATACCGAAGAAGTGATAAAAAATGATATGTCTTTATTTGGAGAGACAAAGGAAAATACTTTTATCAATAAAATAATCAAAAATTATTATCTTGATGCTAAAGCCTCCATCCACATGCGGCTAGAAGAGTATCAGAATACTCTATTGGAAAACCTTCCACCAAATATACCAGAAAATCATTCCCGCGCTTTTGTAAAAGCAATGACCGCTGCAAAGAAGCAAGAGCTGCTGCATTTGATTTCTTCCTATGAAGGACCTGATAAAAATTGCAAAAGTAAGCCATATCGCCTCAAAAATGATATTTACTGCGAGCTTACAAATGAAGATTCAAATTTTCAGGAAAATATTTACTATCAGGATTCCCTCGCCCGTTACATTAAAATTTTAATTGAAGAATATGCAAGGGAGCCTTATATCCGACGAGAACAAATATACTTTAAAGAGAACTTTGATATTATTGCAGAGGCCCTTGCGACGAACAAGCAACTACTTATCACCATTTCCAGTGGTATTTCCTTTCACACAATTCCATATAAGATCCTGCCTGACCCACTCGCAACAACAAATTATCTGGCAGGCTACTCCTATGGACTTCATGAAGAAAAAAATACGAAATATACGGTCTCCTACAAGATCGCTGCCATTCGGAAAATACGCATTGAAAAAAGCAGAAGTGGAAAGCTCTGCGCGGAAGAAATTTCCGTTTTATTAAAAGATATTGCAGAAAAAGGTGTGCAGTTTCTTATATCTGATTATGTAGAAATCCAAGTCCGCCTTACCGAAGAAGGAAAGAAATGTTTTAACCGATGGCTGCATTTAAGGCCGACTCCTTTTTGCATGGTAAAAGAAAAAGAATCCTATCTTTTTACTTTTCGCTGTGGAATCTATCAGGCAAAATCTTATTTCTTTAAATTCGGTGCACAGGCTGAAATTTTATCTCCATTGGATTTGCGCTGCGAGTTTGCAGAAGAATATAAAAAGGCTTCCGCTCGTTATCTAACAGAAAGCACCCTATAAACACAGCTTTTGTAAAAAATGGCTGTCCCAGATCAACTTTTGCACTTTTTTTAGATCTGGGGCTTTTTTTAACGCTTCCTTGTGGGCACTCTTATTGCGGAATGACGTCACCATTTCAATGGACTCCAAAAATTCAAACAGACTCTTTCCCTTTCCCGCCTGTCCGATTATATATTTTGCCGCCCCTAATGTTTTTACTTTGTATTTATTATTTTTAATTTCTGGTTTATATTCTTCTGTTCGGTCCAGATAATCCCACAAAAGCACTTCGATCACTTTACAATACTCCACCATAACTGGCGCAAAATCAATGACCTCATTATTCTCAAATACCTGATACATCTGTTCTGCTGAGGCAAAAAATTGCAACGCCTTCTCTGGCAGCTTTGGAAATACTTTTTTTATGCGTACCATCTCTGCCTGATATGCGTTTTCATTCGATTTTTTCACCATTTTACTGATCTCTTGGATTGCATTCTCCATTTGATCCGCAAGCCGCTCCTCCCAGTATTCCGTCGAAACCTGCTGACTCTCATTTTCTAACTGACATTCTGTAAGAATCGCTGTCCACTTCTTTAATAGCTGTCTCTGCTCCTGATTTTCCCTTGCGGCAGCTTCTAATTGTCTCCGAAGCTCCTCTTGTTTTTGTTCAATCTCATCAAATCTCTCTGAGACCTTCTCATTCACTTGAATAAAACATTCAGAAATCATTGTCATATCAGAACCGACAAGCTTTGTTTTCATCTCTTCATAAAAAGCTTTTGCTTTTATATAATCCTCTTGATAAACATAACATAGAAATAAAAGCACATATGGAGATTCCAGTCTCTTTTGAAAATCATTCTCAGGACTCTCCCTCTCCACTATCCTTTCGTCATATGTGATTCCATCACTGTCAACATAATATCCCTTTATTTTTCTTGAAAATATTCCAAGCATCTGAAGCAAAAGCTTTTCCGCCGTTTGATAATCTCTTTGTGTAAACATAATCTGTGAGAGCAGAAGAAGATTATTTGGACTCATGCCGAGCGCAACAGAGCGTTTACAATTTTTCCGCGCATCTTCCATTTGATTATTCGCATAATATGCCTCCGCAAGATATAGGTAATAATCAGGATCTGTCATCTTGAGTTCAACCGTACTGCTAAGCCAAATTGTCTTATCATACCGTTCCAAAATATTTAAGCAGTGCATCATATTAATCCAAAACCTTGGAAGCCATTTTGGCGATCGCCAGAGAAGTATTTCTTTTACATAATCGTACTCCTTCTTTGCCTCATTCACACATTTACGTATTTCTTTATAATCCTTTGTATAACTAAGATCCTCCAATCGCTCTGTATAATAAGAAAGCATAACTGTTTCCGGTTTTAACTGGTATTGCCCTTCATAAAGTGCACGTCTATTCATTTTTGTCATTTTTGTCTGAAATGTTTTTTTCATAAAATTTGACAAAATAATGGTATCTGTTCTGCGATCTTCTTTTCTCGCATATAAAATCAATAATTGTGCATATTCGCCGCAGGGATATTGTTCAAACAGCTCATAGTACGCATTATAATCATAATCGGAATCTATTATCTGATTGTACAATTTTTCAAAAAATGTATCCCCTACTAAAAGTCCTCTATCTCTAAGTGCTTTTGGCATCTTTGTTTGCTGAATGGCTCTCTCTATCTCATCCATGTCCATTTTATATTCCGCAATCAACTCACAGACTTCATAAGGACGTTGCTGCACAAAATATAAAAGAAGTAGTATAAAATTTACAGATGATTTTTCCTTTTTTTGTAGTATAAAATCCATTCTGTAATCTTCCAATTCTTGAATTATTTCATCCATCTGATCGGAATTAAGTGTCTGATCTAGTCTTCTATATAAGAGTTGATAAAACTCTTCTTCCTCATAATTCATATTTTCCTTCATATTATTCTCCATATCACTTATTTTTCAGTTATGGACAATAAATTTCTCAGATAAAATCCTTTGTTTGCTCTTTCAAAAGCTGATGTTTACTCTCCCACTCACGTATTGTTTTATTAAACTGTATCCCTCTCTTGCGGACTGATTCCGATTCCATTGCCTTTCGGCGATCCGCATCTGGATATGTACTTGAAAGTATCATTGCCGGAGAACCTTCATTTCGAAATCTGGATCGTGCCTCTTCAAGCACAGCAATCGCTTCCTCTGTCTTTCGCATCACCCGCAGAGCATTGCCATAGTCAACCCAAACCTCAACATAATCAATTAATGTCAATGCCTTTTGATAAAAATGCAGGGAATATTCCAAACAATCCGCCCAATTCTCTGACATATAAGAAAACGAATTTGCAATATAATAATATAACATTCCCTCCTCAGGATACTTGTCAAGCAAATTTAGAAATTCCTCTGCTGCCTCAACATACCGCCTGCACCGGTATGCCTCAACCCCCTTTTTCATATCTGCCTCAAATGCATTTTGTGGTATTGCTGTACATACATATTCTTTTGTATCTACCAAATCCAGTTGTTTATTTGCATCCAAAAGCTCTGCTTCCATACTTCTATCTCTAACAAAATAATTCTTCTTTTCCGAAATGGAAGCCCTATGATTTATGCGCTTCCAACCAGCATGTCGTTTTTCCTGCACAGAGACAGCCATCGTCATCTCATAAAGCCCCCAGCCATTATAATATATATTATCCAAAAATCCATCTTCTGGATAAGAATCCCAATTAATAAAGATCTCTCTATTTCTTTCTGTTCCATAGTCCCTCAGTATTTCTTGTACTATCATACCGGGAAAAGAATATGAACTGACAATATACGGCATTTTCCAACGTTCCGAACGCAAAAGCACAATCCCATTTTCGGCATAGATAAGAGACATAAGATTGCCACTTCCTGCTCTGTGTATATAAGGTTGGTTTGAAATCAACAACGACTTGGGATGTAGATATAGGGCAATCGAGTTTTTCAGAACATATAGATCTTTCACTTTCCATAAATAATCCACAAACATTCTAAGCTTATGTAATAAAATAAGACGCATCTCATCTTCCCAATCCTCGGATACAAGCATAGCAGTTGTTATTTTTATAAGATACTCCTCCATATTTGGAATGTATAACATATCAGATCTCAAAATCCCGTCTAAAAATAAACTCATCCAATTATCATACTGACTCTGCGATATCTGCTCTGGCAAATCATCCAGCACATACATAAATGGCTCGGCATCATCCGATGTTCTCAGATATAATAAACCGTCTTCTACCAAGAAAAGAGGTTGCACTTCCTCATTTTTCATTGAAAATTCCTCATTTTCAGAATCCTCAGACATTAATACAGAGAGCCCATAAAAATCCTCATTGTATTGCTTCCAATCTGTAAACAAACTTTGACTTCTTTCCTCCAGATATTGAAATTCTAGTCTTTTTAAACTGCCATCACCAATATGCTTTGTAGTCAAAAAATACATTATTTCTGCCCACGACAATATAAAAATGCAACATTGCTTTATAAAAGAATCTTGCATCTGTCTACAGATATTTTCTATAATTTCTACAATTAAGCCTTTTTCCAACTCTCTTTTTAAACATTCAATATAAAGAAATATTTTACGCTCTGATGAGATTTTATAATTTTCAATTTCTTGTATCACATATGGATCTTTCTTATATTTCCCTATAACTGCCAGAACAGTGGCATTTTTCCATTCCTGATCTCTGCGCAGTTCTTCAGAATACTGTTGCTCACAGCACTGAATTAACCCTTGAATCGCTTCTATAAGCTTATATTCCATAAAACATATATCATAATTATCAAGATGATTCAGCACAAAAGTAATCTGTTGCTTTTCCTCTTCTCTATACAGCCAGTCTGTGGCAGCAAGAGATGTTCCCTCCAATCCCAAAAATGCCTGAGACATTAGCAGAAGCTCCTGCTCCCTTTCTGCCTTCCTCTCTTTATTGTACGCTGTTCTTTCCTTTTGCTGCTTTTTCAGACGCTTCCGCTTCTCTGTATTTTTTGCCATCGCCCCGTATCCTTTCTACAAGTTTTATTGCCATTTAAATGAATTTCTTCCTACCACTTCATATCATTTATTTAAACAATCCAAACTATTCTTTCACATATCGCCTGCGATAATAATCCATTGTTCTATATTCTAAAATATCTTTCATATGAGAACAAAAACTATCACTTTTTATAACATTTTTTAACTCTTCTCTTATTGCCAAAATATAACCTGCTTTATCTATAAAAAAACCTTTGCCCGATGCCTTCAAAAATTTTATTGGCATAGTCTTTGCTTTCGCCAAATGTTGCTTGTCTGTCATACCTTTGTATTCTTCATATGTAATATCATCAGAAAAATCTCGCCAATTTCTATTTTTATCAAAAAATTCTTTCCAACATGCAAGAACTTGAGTCTCAGTGACCTCCAATCGAACATTTCCATTATTATAAAACGAATACAAGATAGGTATCTTATACACTTTTGTCATATCGGTAGTTTCTATTAAACTCAAAAACTCTTTGCCAATTCCAGCATATAATTGCCGTTCATTCTCCGATAATTCATTTAATGTATATAGATAATCCAAATAATGCCTAAATGGATTTTCCTTTGCATATTTTATACAATATTGATACACTTCATCTTCCATATAAGTAAATAAATCCACTCTGGTGGGAATTTTCCCATTCAACAATTCTTTCACTCGACAATACTCTTGATAAATCCGTTCCTTCACTGTCAATGATTTTTTATCTAATTCTTTAAACAAATCTAATAATCGCACATCAAAATCAACAATGCAATCATCGGGATACTCTATCTCATTATAGCTGTTATCTTTTTTCTCACCAAATAATTTTTCTCCGCCAAGCAACATAGGAATTTTTCCTGCTTTTTCATAATTTCCAACAAAATCCAAAACATTTAAATATTCTTTTTCCTTATAAATACGAAGTCCTCTTCCTAATTGCTGCAAAAATACAACCGGTGACTCTGTGGGCCTGAGGAACATAACCATATCAAGTGAAGCAATATCTATACCTTCGTTAAACATATCTACAGAAAAAATCACCTTTATTTCCTGATTTTTTAATTTTGCAATAGCCCTTTCTCTATCCTCTGAATATTCACCATCAGCATTACTGTACACAGCTACTGATGCAATTCCCCTATTGCAAAACTCCTTTGCCATTTCTTCTGCATGTTGTCTGGAACAGCAAAAAACCATTGCTCTCTTAGAACGATATTTCATAAAATGCTTATAAATCAGTTCATATCTTCTGCCGTTTCTCTTATAAAGTTCCGTCAGTTCTCTTTCCTCATATCTTCCCCTTACCAAATGTAATCCAGAGTAATCCGTTTCATCATATACACCATAATAATGAAATGGTACCAATAACCCTTTATTAATTGCCTCTTTTAATGAAATTTCATATGGTACATTATAATCACAGAGTTCATAAATATTCTTTCCATCCATGCGCTCAGGAGTTGCTGTAAGTCCAAGCATAAATTGTGGTGTAAAATAATTTACAATTTTTCTATACTGTTCATTGACTGCATGGTGAAATTCATCAATAACAATATAATCAAAATAATCATGTGAAAAATATTCTTTTTTTAAATATTCTGTTCTCCCCAATGTCGCAGCAGATGCAAAAATAACTGACTTATCTGTATCCTTCTGTTTTCCATTAAAAAAGCCATAATCCTCCGAATGTCGCACATTTTTAAACGAAACCGCTGCCTGTCTCAATATTTCTTCTCTATGTGCCACAAACAATACTCGTTTATATTTTACAGAGTCAAATGCTGCAAGATATGTTTTTCCAATTCCAGTAGCAGCCTGAACCAGTCCCTTTGTTGCCCCCTCCGCTCTGCTGTCCTCCAATGCACACAAGGCTTCTATCTGTGCACCTCTTGGTTGAAACAATACTTCGATTTTTGTATCTATATCTTCCTCAACATGGTCATATCTAGCCAGATCCTTCGATACTGCCGGTTTATGCCAATTTTTTGAATATCTGCGCAATTCCTCCTTGTCTATAATAATAGAATGGTGAAAAAATAGATCTTCAAATGTATCAAAAAATAATTGATAGTTTTTATTATCTGTTATACTATTAAAACGATAATTCCATTCAATTCCTGACGTCAATGCACTTTTTGAAATATTTGAAGAACCTATATAAATTTCACTTAAATTTTCATAATGAAAAATATATGCTTTGGGATGAAATGCTCTTTCTTTATCATTGTAAAATCTTAAATCTATGCGATTGCCAAATTCTTTCTTTATTAGATAAAGTGCAGATGGCTGCGTAATCCCCAGATAATTTCCTGTCAGTATTCTCACACAAGCCCCTCTGTCCAAAGCATCTCTAATATCATTCAAAATCATTCTGATACCAGACTCCATAAGAAAAGATACAATAATATCAATTCCTTTCGCCTTTATCATACTCATCTTAAGCTGATAGTACAAGAATCGACTTTGGTTTCTGTCTCCAGTCATTACATCCGTTGACTCAATTACCCATTCCTCATTATTTTTTATTTTTTCCGCAGAATTATATTGAGCCATTTTTCTTTCCCTCGCTTTGGTCTTGCATCTGATGTAATCCACTGTTCTTCTAATATTGCATTTTCTATCTGTTTTATAAAATCTGCAAATGTATTTTCTGTCATATCCGTAAAATAACGCCCATCTCTCTCCCCTGAAAAATTGCCATATTTAAAGGAAGTATAGATTATGCCACCACTTTTTAATGCAACTATCA
>CAMUFS010000027.1 GCA_947088195.1 uncultured Clostridia bacterium | reverse complement strand
GGGCGGACCCTTCTAGAATATGATTCACCACCCCACAATCACAAATAGCCTATAAGGATGTTTTGTATAAAGTATGATACACATCAAACTATGTTGACGAACTTAGAAATTATAGATATATTAAAAGAAAAATAAGGAGGAAGCGATGAAAAGAACATTATATCTGTTTTTCTGTCTGTTTGTTATTATTTTTCTGGCTGGCTGTGTAGCTGGCTCACCAGAAGAACAGGAGAAGGAAGAATATGTGGTCACTGTCTGGACAAAGGATCGGCATGATATGCAGTTTCAGCAGCAGAAGATACAAGAATACAATGAGGAGAACAAGGGGCATATTCGCGTAGAATATAAGGTGTTTGGTGATAATTACGCGCAGGCAGTAAATAATGCCTTGATGAATCAAAATGCGCCCGATTTAATGGTATATACATCACAGATTTTGTACGAGCATATCAACGATGGCTCATATGCAGATCTGATGCCATTTATGAAAGAAGAATTTAAAGATATATTTGGGAAGCTGATATTGGAAAATGTGAATGTATTTGATGGTAAATGTTATTTTATTCCCACAGCGGCGTCTCCTTGTCGTCTGTTTTATAATAAAACGCTCTTTTCACGGGCAGGGATTGATAGGGCTCCTGCGACCATGGAGGAAATGATAGAGGATGCAAGGCTTATTACACAGCAATTCTCCGAGGAAGGAATATATGGTTTCGCGATCAATATGAAGAACGCACCGTCAGCTCTGAATCGTTCCTTTGTAAAGCAAATGAATCTTGATATGGGGTTAAAGGCAGGGTATGATTTCGCGGAGGGGAGGTATGACTTTGTAAGATGTGAGAAGCTTGTGGAGGCGTGGAGGGAGCTGCTGTCTTTGGATTGTGCTTATCCAGACTGTCGGAATCTTGATATTGATCCATTAAGGCAGCTCTTTGCGGATGGCAGAATAGGAATGTATATTTCTTATGTACATTCGGAGAGAGGTGCCTATGCGGAGCAGTTTCCCATGGAAGATACGTGGGGGTGTGTGGAGATTCCCTCGCTTGATGGCACGCTGCACGGTGTTCAGAATTACTCGATGAACAATGGCTATCTGCTCAATGCACACTGCGAGAATCCTGAAATAGTTTGGCAGGTATATTGTGAGCTGTTTGCAAATGTGGACAATTTGACAGAATACTATATGTCCGGCTATGGAATCTCGATTGTGCCAGAGGTGCTTGAGAGGGCAAAGCAGAATGGATATGAGATCGCAGAGCCTGCCTGTGCTGTGGGGGAGAATGATGGGATCTGGCCCCTTGCGCCGCATGAGAGGACCACGGGGGCTTTAAAGCTTGCCGGACTTGATCTGTATGATACAATAAAGGAACTGATGCTTGGAAATGGGGATATTCAGGCGGAGCTTACAGCGCTTACAGAGCGATACAACAGAGCATATGAGGAGGGAGTGCGTTCCGGTGCAGGAATGGAAATTAAGATTGAGCAGTTTGATCCGCTTCATCCAAGTGAAGAACACAGGGCATTAGAGGTATCTTATTTTTTGGATGCTGCCAAATATATAAAAACGTCGAATGGACTTGTTGCTTATGAGAATAAGAGGAGACTGCCATGAGAAACGGATTTAGAAATATTCGTTTTCGAACAAAAATAGTGCTTTTATTTACAGCGATACTGCTGATTGATACACTTTTTATCAGTATTTTATATTATAGCTATGCCAACCGTGACACGCTAAATAATTACAAGGCAAGCTCTGAGGATATGATTGTACAGATTAACCTACATCTAAGCGAGAAACTTAACGCGCTTACCCAGAAGGTTAGTGCCATGAACAGCAATCTTCTGTTTGCCGCACCTATGAAAACATTTTTAAATAATGAAGGAAGCGGGACAGATGCGGTGCTTGCCGGAAATGTGGCGGATATGATAGCGGAGCTTAAGATGGGGGATGAGATGATAAGCTCTGTGTATATCTGCACGCCGAAAGGGATTTTTGATGATTTTATGCTTTTGAAAAATCCAGGAAGTAAATTTGCGGATACGGCAGTTTATCAATATTTTGCAGAAAACCCTGACAGTAGGCTGGCGTGGCTGCCCGCCATGGAAAACCCTATGTATCTGGAGTCCGGTAAGATAATTCCCGCGGCATACCGCCAGAGGCTTGGAACACAGGAAATATGTTTTGTGATCAATATATCACAACAAAGGCTTAAGGAATATCTGGAACAGGTAAATACATTTGGGCGTATTTTTATCGTGGATAGGGAAAACCGAGAGATCGTAAATTTTGAGGAGGGGGATGAGGAGCTTTTAAAATTTTTTGATGAGGAGAATGAAAAGACAGGTGAAGCAGCTTGTCGGGAGCTTATGGGACATGGTTGTCTGTTTACTTATTCAGAGGTAAAAAGCTGTGGCTGGAAGATATGTGCCATCACGCCAGTTAGTTCACTCACAAAAAATATTCAGTCACTGCGGATATTTATTATTATACTGGTGTTTGTGTCTCTGGCGTTTGGCTTTTTCTTTGTGCTGCTTTTGACAAATCATCTTACCCGTCCGCTAGAGCAGCTTGCCGAGGTAATGGAAAATACGGTGAATAAACAGTTTCATGTGGAATTTAACTATCCTTATCATGATGAAATTGGCTCTCTTGGGAAAAGCTATCAAGCGATGATTGAGGAGACGGAGGAGCTGATAAGTGATCTGAATATTCATATTGAGGCGCTGAAGGAGGAGAAGGAGAATGTAAAATGGGTGCAGAAGCAGAAGAGGAAGGCAGAGCTTTTGGCATTACAGGCGCAGATCAATCCCCATTTTCTTTATAATACATTAAACGCAATCACTTGGCAGGCGATCGATCAGGGTGCGGATGAGATTGGTGAGATATCTTCTGCTCTTGGTAAATATTTCAGAATTAGCTTAAGTAAAGGAAGGGAAGTTATAACAATACGTGAGGAGCTTGGACATGTGGAAAGCTATTTGGAGATCCAGAAGTTTCGTTATAAATCGAAGCTTCATTATGAGATTTTGGTGGAGGAGGAATTTATGGAGGCGTTTGTTATCAAGCTGGTGCTCCAGCCATTGGTAGAAAATGCACTCTATCATGGACTTAAGCCAAAGGAGAGCGGAGGAATGATCACAATAACGGCAGTCCGCATAGGGAAAGAAGGAAAAGATATTCAATTTACGGTGTCAGATGATGGATGCGGGATACCAGAGGACAAGCTGCAGCTACTTAACAACAGGCTTGAGGCGGGCATTGTAGACAGTGGAAGTGGGTATGGCATCTATAATGTAAATGAGAGGATTCGCCTCTATTATGGGGAGAGCTATGGTCTCAGACTTGAGAGCGAGGAGGGGCAGGGGACGAGATCAGTGCTTTTGCTTCCTTTTGACAGGAAAGGAGATAAGGAGGAAGATGTATAGGATTGTTCTGGCGGAGGATGAGGCAGATGTCCGCAGTATTATAAAAAGGCGGATCAATGAATCGGAGACCGATTTTTATGTGGTAGGCGAGGCGGAGGATGGCTTTCAGGCACTTGCACTTGTGGAGGAGCTTAAGCCAGATATTCTTCTGACCGATATTTGTATGCCGGGGCTTAACGGACTTGAGCTGATTCGAAGGATTATGGAGACAGATTCTGGTATTCAGACAGTGATTATCAGTGGGCACGATGAGTTCTCCTACGCAAAGGAGGCAATGCAGATGGGCGTCAGGGACTATCTTCTCAAGCCTTTTTTGCCAAGGGAGTTATTTCAAGTGCTTGAGAGAATTAAGGCAGGTCTTGAGAAGCAGAGACAGATGGCGCAGAATATTAAGGAACTAAATCAGGATATTGAGGCGAGTCGACGATATGCAAAAGAGAAGCTTCTCAAGGAGCTTCTGGAAGGAAAACCTTGTACAGATGAGGTGAAGGAGCGAGGGATGCGTGCAGGCATAAACATGAATGCATCGTGGTATGCAGTTGGAATTGTTCGCTTTCGAAATGGAGGAAAGAGAGCCTCTGTGGAACATGGCGTTTTGGAGGAATTATTGCGTATTAGCACAGAAAACTATTTTTCTGGCGAAGTGCAGAGTGCCGGGGTAGGCTATAGAAATGAAGAATCTGTGCTACTATTTTGCACACAGGAAAAGAGTGAGGGACAGTTTGCGGCGAATATTGAGAAAGTTTTGGAAAAGATAAATGACAGTATGGAGAAATATTACTCGATTGAGATCAAATGCACGCTTGGCAGAAGCTGTCGATATATCGGGGAGATAGCACAATCCTTTGCGGAGGCAGAGAAGGCATGGAAAAGTGTTCTAAACCAGAATGAGATTGTGATTCGCTATAAGGAAAATGAGGAGAAGAAGGAGGAATATGTGCTTCGAAGACCGGAGGAGCTTGAGAAGGAATTGCTTCTCAATATTCAGATGGACAAGAAAAATAGTGCTGTGGAAAATATAGACTCAATTCTTGAATACTATGCCAGTTTTTTTGCCAGATACACGGAGTTTGTGAGCGTGTCGCTGATTACTTTGGTACTCCAAATCTCAGATATTACAACAAAAGCGGGGGGAAGCTTAAAGGCGTGGGAGGACGAGAGCATTATTGATTTTCTAAAAAAGCAATTTATGTTTGGGAGCTTGTCAGATGCAAGAGCCGTGTTAGAAGAGTATGTGATAAAGTGCAGCGCACAATTTGCACAGATCAATGAGAAGCAGAGCGATAAGCTGGTGGGAAATATTAAGCTATTAATTGAACAGAACTTAGGCAATGAGGAATTTGGTTTGGAGATGGTGGCGTCTCAGCTTCATTTCAGTGCAAATTATATCCGGCAGATTTTTAAACAAAAGACGGGGGAGAGCTTTACGGATTATCTATTTCGACAGAGGATGGAGCTTGCCGAAAAGATGCTAGATAATCCGTCCTATCAGATACAGGAGGTCGCATGGAAGACAGGCTATAGCGATCAAAGATATTTTTCACGCTGCTTTAAGAAATATAAGAATTGTACACCGACAGAATATAGGATGAAGCGTGAATAATTAGAGAACAGGAATCACATAAATGTATTCGGCCGTCGTATTTTGAACATCGGTCCGTCGATATGTGTATTTTATAATAAGAAAGACTATGATATTATTTCCTTAAATAAAGAAAGTTGTAGAAAGAAAGAGAAAAGGAGAGGAAAACCATGGAAAAGCAACACAAAGGAACGGTGTGGGTTCCATATGCAGAGATCGAGGCAGAGCAGGTGGCTTTGGGTGTGCAGAGGCGGATACTTGCGTATGGCGAGAATGCCATGTGCGTAGAAAATACATTTGAGACGGGCAGTGTCGGCGCAATGCATCATCATCCACATACGCAGGTCACATATATTGTATCTGGCAAATTTCGTTTTACGATAGGTGATGAGGTTAGGGAGGTAGGCGCTGGGGATACGCTGTTAAAGGAAAACGGGGTAGAGCATGGTTGTGTCTGCTTAGAAGAAGGCGTTATGCTGGATTTCTTTTCCCCCATGAGAGAGGATTTTGTAAAAGAAGGTAAATAAAAAGTACAAAAAATTTGAGGAGGAATTATCATGAGAAGAACAAAAAAGCTTGCAGCATTATTTTTGATTCCATCTGTAATGGCATCTGCAGTATTGGGTGGTTGCGGTAATAACAGTAATCAGAATGAGACAACAACAAAGAGTCCATCATCTGGAGCGACAACGGCAGCAGGGTCGACGGAGAATACATCCACCCCTAATACTTCTTGGGAGCTTTTGGAATCTCTGGATAAGAAGGAGGGAGATCCTTTGACACTGCCAAGGAGCAATTATATCTCCTATCCGGTGGATCAGGGGGAGGCTACGCAGACGCTTCGTTACTGGACAGAGCTTCAGTCCAATGTATCTAAAAATTCTCCATCCAGCAATGAGACAGAGTGGGCAAAATTATTGCAGGAGGAGACAGGAATTAAAATAGAATTTATTCATCCAACACAGGGCTCTTCTGCGGAGGAATTTGGTGTAATGATTGCCTCTGGTGTGCTGCCTGATATTATTGAGTGGGAGTGGACAAATTCCTACACAGGAGGTCCTTCTGCAGCGGCGAAGGAAGGCGTTTTGACAATATTGGATGATTATATCCGGCCAGATGGTCCAGCAGCAGATTTATGGCAGTATCTTCAGGATAATCCGGCGGTAGATCGGGAGATTAAGACCGATGATGGCAGCTATTACTGTTTCCCATTTGTCCGTGGAGACAAATATCTACAGACAACATCAGGTCCTATGTACCGCGCAGATATTTTTGAGAAGGCAGGCTATACAGGAAGCTTAGATACTATCGAGGATTGGACAGCAGCTTTGACGGCTGTAAAAGAGTATGGTGTGCAGAAGCCTTTGGCATTTCAGGATGTCAATTATATGATGAATTTTGGTATGGGGGCATATGGAATCCGAAGTGGAATGTATTTGGATGACAAGACCAAGGAAGTGAAGCACGGCGCAGCAGAGGAAGGCTATAAGCAGTGGATTATGCAGATGAATGATTGGATGAATGCGGGGCTTTTGGATTCTGAGGTAATGACAAAGATTGGAAGAAGTACACTTGACAGTCAGATCCTTACAGGTGTTACAGCGGCGACATATGGAATGGGTGGCGGCTATATGGGAACTTATCTTACAACAGCGGCGTCCGATACTGCTACTTATGGTGAGGATTTTGATATTCGCGCAGCAAATTTTCCTGTCCTTAATAAAGGGGATGTGGTGAAGTATAGTGGTGGCTCCTACAATTATGCTACTGGTTCTAAGGCACATGCGGTTATTACGGAGGATTGTAAGGTTCCTGAGCTTGCGGCAAAGCTTTTGAATTTTAACTACAGTGAAAAAGGACACAGAATGATCAATTTTGGTAAAGAAGGCGTATCCTACACAATGGTAAATAATATCCCTACCTACACAGATGAGATTATGAAGAATCCAAATGGTTTGACTGTAGCGGTTGCCATGGCTCATTGGGGGCGTGGAAATATGAATGGACCATTTGTTCAAGATCCCAATTATATTGTTCAGTATTATCAGACTGAGCAGCAGAAAGAGGCTTTGTCTATTTGGAATGATGAGACAGATAATCAGGGAACGTTGATTCCGCCGATTACGTTGACAGAAGAGGAATCCAAGAGATATACAAACCTGAATAGCCAGATCGATACTTACATCACAGAGCAGAGAACGAAGTTTATTACTGGTGAGGCAGATGTTGAGGCAGAGTGGGATAATTATATCTCAACCTTGAAGAGTCTTGGCATTGATGAGATGATATCTATTTATCAAGGTGCGGTTGATAGATACAATGCACGGTGATGAAAAGGAGTGAAAAGGTATGAAGCGTTTTATGGAGGAGAGACTGCGTCCTGTGATGATAAGCTTATTTGGGCGTATAGCGGAGGGCGGGCTTTCACTTACGATAGATGGCACGCCAGCCTATAATGAGAAGGCGCAGTTTGTGGGCGGCAAGGTGATAAACTTTGCCTGCTACACAGCGATGGAGCTGCTAAAGACACGGGAGAGCATGGAAAGCCTTGGTGGGATAATTCGCATGGTTTCTGATATGGAGATGGAGACATGGGGGATATTAAACGGGCTTAGTGGTCTGTACCGTCTTAAAAAAGCAGGAATTTTAGAGCAGGTAGTGGATGAGGAAACACTTTTAAAGCTTAAAAAATCCATGGATTGGAGAACCTTTGTTGATGAGAGCAATCACTATGCGTTGATCCGTAAACCGACGAATTACTATGGTGTGGCATTTGGCATTGCAAGACACAGAGAGCTGCTTGGCTGGGATGAGGAAGGACACAGCAAAAAGTTACTTGATAGATTGATAGAGCATATTGACAGATTTTCTGGTGATCTTCTCTTTATGGACGAGACGCCGGGTGATGGAAGATTTGATCGTTATAGCATCCTTGTACCAAGTGAGCTGGTGTCACAGCTTTTGGCAACGGGCTGGGAGGTGCCAGAGAAGATCCATGCCATGTTAAGAAAATCGGCACATGTGTTTATGCAGTTGGCAAATGAGGAGGGACTCGGATTTTCCTATGGCCGCAGCATTGGGGCTTACGGAGATACAGCGGCGCTGGAGGTGCTTTCTGCTGCCGCCGAGCTGGACGGTGTGCTGACGGAGGACGAGATGGAGCTTGCCTATGACTATAGTGTGAGGTTACTGGCGCATATGTTGGATTTCTGGTATGACAGTGATATGGAATCCATTAATATGTGGGAGAATGGCAGACGAACGGATGACTACCGAAATAAGAACAGGATTTTGGGAGAAAATCTAAGCCTTTGTATGCAGATGGTAAGCACGATTGAGCATTGGAAGAAGGCAGGATACGGCGCACATGAAGTAAGTACAGATTATTCAGAAAAAATGAAACAGCTTTCACATTTTACATATATTCCATTTGCCAAAGGAGAGTATGAGAGAGGGCTGGCAATCGTTCGGGATGGGCGTCATGTGTGGTCATTGCCATTGATCAACGGTGGGAAGAAATATTATAATAAGGACGCTTATATGCCAGTGCCGTTTGAAAATCTTGTGTTGCAGGGTGTGCCAGAATACAGTCATGGACAGCTTGTTCCGCAACTGATACTGGACAATGGAGAGATTCTGATCCCTGTCGCTTATTTTAAGTCAATTCAGCCAAAGGCTCAGGAGGATAGCACAGAGATCACCTGTATTATGGAGGAGCTTTGTTATATGAATGGTGGGGATGCTCCGCGGAAGGCGGAACGAATTAAGACAAAAACCATATATCGCTTTAAAAAGAACCAGATTATCAGAGAAGATACGCTGGAGCTTAGTGAAGAATATCAGGTGAAAAAGTTGCGGCTTGTGTTCCTAACCTACTCTACAGAGCCAGATGTAAGAGATAATAGAGTAAAATTTGAAAATGGCGTGATTACTTCTATATGTGCAGAGGGGTATGAAGCTTGTACATCATTCTCTGCTAGGAAGGATGGAAGTCATGATACACCTCATGGAAGACTGGGCAGCGAAATAGTCTGGGAGCGGGAGGTAAGTCCAGAAGAGCATAGATTCCATGTTAGCTGGGAGATTACTTATTAAGCGAAATAGAATATGGAGTAGAAGACAAAAAGATGTTGTTAAATCAACATCTTTTTGTTTTTTGCCATGCTCCATATCTCCTTTGCTCTTTTTATCGGGCATAGTAAAAATTTATTATCAGTCTTTTGTCATTGCCTTTACTAACAGCATCATTGGGCGACGCAATTCATCTTTCATTCCCGGAATATCCAGCATTTCTTCAGATGGCTGCGCTTCTTCTACGGTCTCAAGTTGAAAACCGTTATTTAATAGCCCCATTAATATTTGCGTAAGTGTGTGATGCTGTTTTGTGACGTCACATCCCAAAAAGTGTGTGCTTCGTTTTCCTGATTTAAAATAATTGTCAACTGGCCAATATAAGGGTGTTTGTGCTTCTGAATAAACCCAGTCTTGTCCAACACCTGCAGTGAAAACGGGATGTTCTATATTAAAAATAAATATCCCTTGTGGTTTTAGTGTTTTGTGAACTTTTTGAAATACCATCTCAATATTTTCTATATAATGTAAAGCCAGATTAGATATAACACAATCCCATGTTTTTTCTGGATATTCATATTCCTCTATTCCACAGACACGATATTGGATTTGATGGGAGCTATTGCGATTTTTGGCTTCCTGAATCATTTTCTGGCTTAAATCAAGCCCTAGTACCTGTGTGGCGCCCTGTTCTGCCGCAAATTTACAGTGCCAGCCATAACCACATCCTAAATCAAGAACCGTTTTCCCTTGAAGAGAGGGAAAGAGAGACTTTAACTGGTGCCATTCTCCAGCAGCGCTTAGTCCTTCTTGGCTGCGGGACATTTTTGCATATTCTTCAAAAAATTTTTCATTATCATATTCGTTATTCATATTAATAATTATTACTGAAAACTTATAAAAAGTGATAATATAAATATTTCCTTTTACTTTTTATAATGTTGGGTGTTTTACAGTATGTTTCTCCTTTTTTATTTTTTATAACAGTTTACAATAAGCATAACCTGAAAAAAATAATATATTTTAACAGATATATGTTGTTTGATTATTCTATGTATGGAGGGAAGTCCTATACTGCGATGGCGTTTTTCCTATCACTTTTTTAAATACCTTTACAAAATAGTTGTTGTCCGTATAGCCAACATAGTTGCTGATTTCTTGGATAGGCAAATTTGTTTCTCTAAGCATTTCAGTGGCTTGACGGCATCTTAAGTTTGCGATGTATTGTGTTATGGTGAGCCCTGTTTCATGCTTGAATATTTTGGTAAGATGAGAAGGAGAATAATCGGATATCTTACACAGTGCATGAATACTAATATTTTGTGTATAATTCAATGAGAGATATTCCACAATCTTGATGATCACAGGAGAATAGTTGCTGGCATTTATCAGGTGATCACGCACGGCAGCAGTTAGTTCGATCAACATTTCATAACAGTATTGCCTCTGCTTTTCAATAGTATCGGCACCAGAGAAACGCTGAACAGATTTTTGGGTGATCTGGTCAATCGTGATGATAGACAATCCACTTTGTTCTGCTGCCTTTCTCGCTAATGCGCGGAGGATAGAGATAGGACTTTGATAGACAGGGCTGCTAAACAGGTCAATAAGCGAAGCGGATTCATCTTGCATTTTATCATAAGCTTGGATAATGTTCTCAACCTCACCTTTTTCGATCAGTTTTAGAAGGTGGTTTTCAATATGGTAGCGCTGATAGATTTTGCTGTAGTCAATAGATTCCTGTTGATATATTTTTGGTTCCTTTGGTTCTTCCTGAAAACCTAGAAGTTTCCGGTAACTGTATCCGGGGAAAAGCGGATCAAAGGATATCATACAGGCAGTTATAATGTGTTGGATCTGAGAGATGGCAAACAGTGGCAGAGCAGTATAGTATAACCTAAGAGAAGTAGCATAGGATGCTGGCATTTTGTTTTCAATTAGGATATTTTGCATTTTTTCATCAGAGTATTCTGTTCTGACATAAGGCCCAATTAAAAATATTTTCTGTTTGAACTGAAAGAAAATCAGGCATACGTCAAGCTTGTCCACAATTTCATAGAAGGTTGTGCTATGCATGGAATTTAATAAATAGAAGAGGGAGTCAGCAGTAAACATTGGCTGTAATGTTTTCTGAAAGCAGTAGGTGTCCTCAAAAGTGGAGAGTACTTGGATGTCATTATCATATATCATAACCTCTGTGTTCAAAAGATTGTGCAAAAGTTTTCTAAATAATTCTAAATCCATGCTTTTATTACCTTATAAGATTATTGCGAGTGATTAAGAGCAGCCTATTTCTCAATCTTAGTATATCATATTCACTATTTTTTTCAACCTTGCTTTATAAAATAATTGTATACAGAAAAATAGTGAAAATAAAATAGAATAATTCTATAAATCATTATATATTTCTAACAGTTTTTCCTGTTTTTATGTACAATATAGTTAGCAATAACGTAGGTGTACAAAAAAATGTAAGGAGGACACAAGATGGAAAACAAAGGAAAATTGACGCAAAGTCAGATTGACGGTGTACAGTATCGCCGTGCAAAGCTATGGCAGATTATCCTAGTCGCTTCTAGTGGTATGATTGGTATGGGATTTTATTGTCTGATCGGACTTGCAAACTATTCGGCAAACCTTGGCTTTGGGATAGCCACAGTGACAGTGGGAGGGATTTTGACCTTCACGCGTATTTTTGATGCGATCACGGACCCTTTGCTTGCTTTTATTTATGATAAGGTGAATACTCGTTTTGGTAAAGTTCGTTTCTTGCTTGTCAGTGGCTGGTTGATAATGGTTCTATCCACGCTTATGATGTATAGCTGGGCGGCTGGGAAAGGACATGGGTTTGTAGCTTTTGTGTTATTATATGTGCTTTATATTATCGGATATACACTGTATAATATGACGGGACAAACATTGTTTGCTCTGATGACCAATGATCCGAAACAGCGGCCAATGGTTGGGGTGTGGAGTACAATCTTTAATTATGTGGTTCCTATTGCTTTAAATATGATTTATTATGTAGTGTTGATGCCAAAGTATGGTGGTTTTAATCTGGAATTTTTGTCTGCTGTCTGCTGGGCGACAATCGCAATATCAGCCGTGGGACTTGTGACAACCTGCATTGGTATTTCGGAATTTGACAAACCTGAGAATTTTGTTGGTACTACAGCAAAAAAGAAAAAACTTAAAATAAAGGATATGATAGAGGTATTAAAGAACAATCGCCCTTTACAATGCTATATCGCGTCAGGAGCTTCTGACAAGATTGCGCAGCAGGTGGCAAGTCAGTCCATTATCACTACGATGTTGAATGGAATTGTTATTGGGGATATGTCGATTGCCACAACATTGTCCACTGTAAGCATTATTCCTTCCATTCTATTTGCTGTGGTGGGTGCTAGATATGCCGGAAAACATGGCAATAAAAAGACAATTATCACATGGACGTATATGTGTATTTATGTGACTTGCGCCATGATTCTCTTTTTTGTTTTCTTACATATAGGTGGAACAACGCGCAATATATCTACAGTTTTTCCGTTGATGGTGGTTTATGTGATTCTGACGTTAGCTCTGAATGGCATGAAGATGTGCGTGACCACCGGCAACAACGCTTTTATGGCGGATGTCATTGACTATGAGTTGGACCGAGGAGGGAAATATGTTCCAGCCGTTGTATCTGGTGTGTATAGTCTGATTGATAAGCTGGTATCTTCTATAAGTGCTCTGATTGCGACTGGTGCAGTGGCGTTGATCGGTTACCGGCAAACTCTGCCTCAGCCTACAGATGCATTGACAGGTGGTATTTTCTGGATGACCATGGTGCTTATGTATGGTTTTCCGCTGATAGGATGGGTGGTTACTCTAATTGCTATGAAATACTGTTCGTTAGGAAAAGAAGAGATGGTGGAAGTTCAGAAACGCATAGCAGATAAGAAAGCAGCTGTATTAAAAGAAGGATAGAAAAAGCAAAGTATGTTTAGTACTGAAAATGAAAAGTAAGGGGGTAGTAAAATTGGCAAGAGACGTTAAAACGATCAATGAACAGTGGGAGTTTGAAAAACAGGGGAAGAAAATGGAGCTAAGTCTTCCGCATACATGGAACGCGGAGGATGGGCAGACAGGGCCAGATATGTATTTTCGTGGTGTCTGCACATATCGTAAGCAGTTAAGAAAACCCGAATTGGTATCAGGACAGCAGGTTTATATCGAATTTCGTGGTGTCAATGCTTCGGCGGTAGTCCGTATAAATGGGGAAGAGCTTGCACGTCATGACGGGGGCTATTCTACATTTCGCGTCAACATCACAGATGCACTAAAAGAGGATAATACACTGGAGGTTCTAGTTGATAATGAGCCAAATGAAAAAGTTTATCCACAGAGGGCAGACTTTACGTTCTATGGCGGCATTTACCGAGATGTCTATAGGATTATTGTCGATTCGTCACATTTTGACATGGATTATTATGGTGGGAGTGGATTGCGGATCACACCAGAGATAAATGGGGAGGATGCCGTAGTCTATTTTGAGACATATTCTGTTGGGGACGCTGCGAAAATTGTTGTTTCTATAGAGGGCGTAGGAGAGACAGAGCTTATGTTGGAAACTGTCAATGGGAAGACTTACGGAAAGGGCAGTATTGCCATATCAGGTGTACATAAATGGGATGGTGTGGAAGATCCATATCTGTATAGGGCAACAGCAGCTTTGTATCGCGGCGGTGAGATAGTCGATGTGGTTACAGAGCGTTTTGGATGCAGAGAATTTCGCTTTGATGCGAAAGAAGGATTTTTCCTGAATGGCAGGCACTATCCTCTGCATGGTGTCTCGCGCCATCAAGACAGGCTTGGTGTGGGAAATGCGCTTACACGTGAAATGCACGAGGAAGATATGGAACTAATTCTTTCTATGGGAGCCAATTCGATCCGGCTTGCGCACTATCAGCATGACCAATATTTTTATGATCTGTGTGACGAGAAGGGAATTGTCGCGTGGGCGGAGATTCCATATATTACGGTTCATATGGATACTGGAAGGGAAAACACACTCCAACAGATGAAGGAGCTAATCACACAGAATTACAACCATGCGTCGATTGTGTGTTGGGCACTGTCGAATGAAATCTCACTTCAGGGTGTGACAGAGAATCTGATGGAAAACCATAGACTGTTAAACGATCTGGTGCATAAGATGGACAAAACAAGAGCTTCTGCGATGGCAAACTTGTTTTTACTTGAGACGGACAGTCCTCTAGTAACGCTTCCAGATATTCGTGGTTATAATCTGTATTATGGATGGTATGTTGGGGAGATGGAGGATAATGATACGTTTTTTGACGATTTTCATGGTAAATACCCAGATATTGCAATCGGATTAACTGAGTATGGGGCTGATGCTGTTATTACACTACAGTCACCAAAACCAGAAAAAGGTGACTACACGGAGAGTTATCAAGCGATCTATCATGAGCATATGTTGGAAATGTTTGCGGCCAGACCATATTTGTGGGGGACATATGTGTGGAATATGTTTGAGTTTGCGGCCGCAGGAAGAGATGAGGCAGGCGATCCCGGCAAGAACCACAAGGGTCTTATCACATTTGACAGGAAACAGAAAAAAGATGCATTTTATATTTACAAGGCATGGTGGAGTGCAGAAAAATTTGTCCACCTCTGTGGAAAAAGGTATCATGACAGAGTGGAGGATGTAACAGAGATCAAGGTGTATTCAAATCTGGAAAAGATTGTGTTGTATGTGGATGATAGATTCTTTGCGGAGCAGGAAGGACAGCATGTGTTTCGTTTTCAGGTGCCGATTGGCGGGGTGCACAGGATAAGGGCTGTAGGAGGTAACTGTGAAGACAGTATGGAAATCGCAAAAGTAGATACACCAAATCCTGCTTATTTTATGTCGCTTGATAAAGTGCGCAACTGGTTTGATGCACCGGAGGAAAATGGGGAAGAAAGAGAGGGATACCTTTCTATTAACAGTACTATGGCAGAGATTCAGTCGACAGAGCAAGGAGCCGCACTGCTTGCAGGCATAATGGGCCAGATGGCTGGAAAGACAGCAGGTGGAATGGGTGAGGGTGTTGCGATACCAGAAGCGATGCAGAAATTGGTTGCTAGACAGCCGCTAAAGAAATTGCTGCATCAGGGTGGCGTGGAACTTGATCCAGAAAAGCTGCAGGAGCTCAATAAGGCATTAAATCAGATACCAAAAACAAAAGTATGTTTTTAGATAGATATAGAATGGAGATTATAAAATGAGTAAATTTTCAAGTGATTTTCTGATAGGTGCTGCCACGGCAGCACATCAGGTGGAGGGTAACAATATACATAGTGATTATTGGGCAATGGAGCATATGGCACACAGTACATTTAATGAGCCGTCGTTGGATGCAGTGGATCATTATAACAGATATGAGGAGGACATTAGGTTGATGGCGCAAGCGGGGCTTTCTGCTTATCGATTTTCGATTGAGTGGGCGCGCATTGAGCCGGAGGAAGGAAGGTTTGATGAGGCAGAGATCGCGCATTACAGAAGGGTACTGGAATGTTGTCATGAAAATCGTATTACTCCGATTGTGACCATGATGCATTTTACCTCTCCGGTTTGGGTGATTCAAAATGGCGGTTGGGAGAGTGAGCACACAGTAGAGGTATTTGCGCGGTACTGCAGATATGTAACGGAGCGTTTGGGTGATCTTATGGGTTATATTATCACAATCAATGAGGCAAATATGGGGCTTCAGGTTGCGGCGATCGCAGAGCGCTACAAAAGGCAGATGATGGCGAAGATGAGCCAGATGCAGGCGGGAGGGCTAGAAGGTACTGCCCAGATTGGCATGAACTTTAATACCATGATGGAGAACATGCAGATGCAGAAGCAGGAAAACAAGGCAGTGTTTGGAACGGAGGAACCACAGAATTTTGTGTCAGGAAGAACGGCAGAAGGAGACATCCTTGTTATGCGGGCGCATCAGGCGGCGAAAAAAGCAATGAAGGCGGTAAAGCCAACGCTTCAAATTGGGATTTCTCTTTCCCTGCATGATATTCAGGCAGCAGAGGGCGGTGAAGAGATGGCATTGCATGAGTGGGAAAAAGAATTTTCTCATTATGTTCCATATATTGTGGAGGATGATTTTTTTGGTCTGCAGAATTATACAAGGTCTGTGATTGGCATGGATGGTATCCAGCCAGTGCCTCAGGGAGCAGAAACAACGCAGATGGATTACGAGTTTTATCCGAAGGCGCTGAGCAATGTGATTAGGCGCGTTTCTGAGGAATTTCACGCAAACAAAAAGGATATGCCGATTATGGTTACAGAAAATGGCATCGCAACAGAGGATGATACAAGACGTGTAGCGTTTATAGAGCAGGCGACAGATGGTGTGGCTTCCTGCATTCAGGTGGGTATTCCTGTGATTGGATATATGTACTGGTCGCTGATGGATAACTTTGAATGGCAGA
>CAMUFS010000026.1 GCA_947088195.1 uncultured Clostridia bacterium | reverse complement strand
CATCACGCACAAAGTCATGTCTTCCCTCCTGAGCACAGCGTTCAATCAACTCAATCAACTGTCTTCTACGGATCACGTAAATGCCAGCGGAAATCTTTCCATACTCTGCTATCACCGGCTTCTCCTCAAAATCTGTTATCCGTCCGTCAACATCTGTCTTGATCGTACCAAATCGACATGGATCATCTCCCTCTGGAACCCGTGATGTCACAATCGTGATGTCTGCCTTTTTCTCAATGTGATACTCCAGCACCTTGTTGTAATCCAACTTATATATTCCGTCGCCCGCTGCGATCACTACATAAGGCTCATGGCTGTTCTTCAGGAAGTTCAGATTCTGATAGATGGAATCCGCCGTACCGCGATACCAAAAATTATTATCATTTGTGATTGTAGGAGTAAATACATACAAGCCACCTTGTTTTCTGCCGAAATTCCACCATTTGGAGGAATTTAAATGCTCGTTCAGAGATTTCGCATTATACTGTGTAAACACTGCCACCTTCTGAATATGAGAGTTTGTCATATTGCTAAGCGCAAAGTCAATGCTTCGATAGCTTCCCGCTATAGGCATGGCAGCTATGGCGCGCTTGTTCGACAATTCTCTCATTCGGTTGCTGTTGCCGCCCGCTAAAATAATCCCAATGGCCCTCATCGCACATCACCTACCTTAATAATGTATTCACCGCTTGACAGGCTTCCCCCCTGATAATCCTCCGGCTTGGTCACGCCTGCAATAGCCACGTTCTTGCCAATCTTAACATTGGAAGGAATATAGGAATTTTCTCCAATCGTCACCAGATCAAAGGCATATACCTTTGGATCAAGCTCGCTTTCCCTATACTCTCCGACACCTGTCTCCACATTCTCACCGATCTGTACATTCTCCGCGATAATCGTCTTTGTTATCTTAGAGCCTGCGCCGACCACACTGTCCTGCATAACAATGGAATCTCGAACCACAGCATCCTTGCCGATCACAACTCCGCAGCCAATAACCGAATTTGTAACCTCTCCATATATCTCAGAACCTTCCCCTATAATGCTTCTCTCAATCTTTGCATCAGCAGAGATATATTGTGGTGGAAGAGTGTCGCACTTTGTATAGATTCTCCAAAATTCCTCATACAAATTAAATACCGGAATAATGTCAATAAGCTCCATATTTGCTTCCCAGTAAGAGCCCAGCGTCCCCACATCTTTCCAGTAACCATTATACTCGTAGGCAAAAATGCGTTGCCCCTTATGGAAGCAGTGAGGAATAATATGTTTTCCAAAATCGCAGCCACTCTGCCCAGAAAGCTCAATCAGTGCCTCTCTCAGGACCTTCCAGCTAAAAATATAGATTCCCATAGAAGCAAGATTGCTCTTTGGATGAGCTGGCTTCTCCTCAAATTCCGTAATACGGTTTGTCTCATCTGTCACCACAATGCCAAAGCGGCTTGCCTCCTCAATGGGAACTGGCATCGCTGCGATTGTGACATCCGCATTATTTGCTTTATGATAATCCAGCATTACCTCATAATCCATCTTGTAAATATGATCCCCGGAAAGAATCAATACATAGTCAGGATTATATGTCTCAATATAATTCATATTCTGATAGATCGCATTGGCTGTACCTGTATACCACTCGCTGTTGCCGCTTCTCTCATACGGAGGAAGTACAGTTACACCGCCCACATTCCTATCTAAATCCCACGGAATACCGATTCCGATATGTGTGTTAAGACGCAACGGTTGATATTGTGTCAGCACACCGACCGTATCGACACCTGAATTAATGCAATTACTCAACGGGAAGTCAATAATGCGGTATTTTCCTCCGAATGCTACGGCAGGCTTTGCACCCTTTGCTGTAAGCACCCCCAGCCGGCTGCCCTGTCCACCTGCCAAAAGCATGGCAATCATCTCTTTTTTAATCACGCTATCACCTCTTGTTGTAGTTTTCTATATACACATTATACCACAACTCGACCATTTAGTGAACCGATTTTCTGAATTTTGTTCTCTCTTTTTTTACATTTTCCGTCAATCTATTGTGTATTTTCTATAATTTGTATATATTATTTTATAATTTTTATATAATATGTACAAATTTCATGCACTTTCGTTCATTTTCGCAAGAGTAAACTTTATCTGATATAGTGTTATTTATTTTACCTAATATTTCAGTAATAATAACTGTACAAAGATATGATTAGATTTAAAAAAGAATAAGTTTGTATAATCATGTTCGAGAAGGGGCCGTCCAGAGAATTGTCTATAGTCCTCCGTGCGGCCCCTTCTCAAACATGATTATATAAACCTACATCTCAATCAAAATATATTTTAAATAAAACCTATTCCATATGGAGTATTTTCTATAAAAAAGTCTATTGCATTGTTTTTTTAATATGATAAAATAGATAACAAATTATTGCCATAGGTCTTAAAGGAGTGTTTTATCTATCATGAAAAGGTTCCATAATATCAAAGGAAAAATAATTTTTTATGTCATGTCCGTAGCAATTCTTTTAACTCTGCTTGTAACTACCATTATGTCTGCGGGAAGCATCCGCTCTACAAATTCTGTGCTGCTCGATAATATACAGATCACTGCACGTATTGCCTCCCAGAGTATCAGCTCTAACCTTCACCTTCTCACAGAGCGCATGTATCATCTTTCTTCTGAACAGATTCTGACAGATTTTTCCAAAAGTAACAGTGATAAGGCTGCACGTCTTATGGAAGAAAAGCTTGAAATAGAGTTTGTATGGCTGTCCGCCTACGATCTTTCGGGTCAGAAATTGTATGGAGACGATATTGCACCTGCCTCCATCTCTGATACAGTATATTATTCTTATTTGACAGAGACAGGCAGTATTGTGATCGGAGAGCCTTATTATAGTAATAACATCCTACAGCTTTGCGTGGGCACACCATTACTAGCAGAAGGTGAGACGATCGGTTATCTGATAGGCAGCTATAAATATGATCTGTTAAATGATGTCTTAAGCATGTTAATCTTAGGCGATACCGGAAATGCCTACATTCTTAATAAAGATGGATTTATTATTGGCGATCGCAGCTTTGACAATATTATCAGCCATCAGAGCATCTATGACTTGTATCCTTCTTCTGCTAATAAGAAAAGCTTTGATAAAATCCTCTCTTATCAGACTGGCTCCGCCATTATGTTTCTGGAAGGCAAACGCCATTATACAGGATATGCACCGATACCGGGTACTAACTGGGCTTTGCTTATCCATGCACCACAAAAAGAGTTTATGGATTCTGTTGTCTTTTCCACTGCTCTTTCTATTTTGCTTGCTCTTTTGTTGCTTTTTATAGCTGCGGTGGTGATTGTTCCCCTTGCCAATCGAATCTCCTCCTCTCTCTCCCTTGCCACGCACAGACTGCAGGCTTTGGCTGACGGCGATTTGACAACAGAAGTGATACAGTCCAAAAGCAAGGATGAAACTGCCGTTCTGACGGAGGCTCTGGCAAAGACAATCGGCAGCTTAAACGACTACATAAAAAATATTGAAACCTGTCTTGGAGCACTTTCCTCAGGCGATTATACCGTTGCTATACCAAAGGATTTTCATGGAGATTTTGCTTCCATACAGTCCTCCCTGAGCAATATTATTTTGTCACTCAATCACACCATGCAACAGATCAACGATTCTTCGACAAAAGTTAATACCACCTCCATCGATGTATCCGACTGTGCAAAAAAACTTTATGGTGGTTCTCTTCAACAGGATTCTCTGCTTCATGAATTAAATGATAATATGGTGGAAATGTCTAATTCCATCAAACAAAACCAAGAAAATGCTGCTTTAATTGAGAGCTGTTCCAAAAATGCCAGTGAAAAGGCCACATTGGGTAATCAGTATATGCATAGTATGTTAAGCACAATGGAACAAATTCATTCCGCTGTCACTGAGATTTCTAAGATTAGTTTAATGATTGAAAATATTTCCAGACAGACCAATCTTCTGTCCTTAAACGCTTCTATTGAAGCGTCAAGAGCTGGTGAGACAGGAAAAGGGTTTGCTGTTGTTGCCTCCCAGATTGGGCTTTTGTCCAATCAGACCTCAGAGGCTTTGAATCAGTCTGCTGATATTATTAAAAATTCTGTTCACATTATTCAAAAAGGGTTATCTACCGCCCAACAGACTTCACAGGCATTTCAGGAGATATTAGATGTGACAGAGCAATATTTCGATCTCTCCAATCAGCTTGCCAACACAGTTCAGATTCAGACCTCCGCTGTGGAAGGTGTGGTCAGCCAGCTTTCTTCTATCAAGAACATTGCAGAAGAAAACCGAGATCTGTCAAAGGAGACAGATAGGATGGCGGACAATTTCCTCACTCAGTCAGAAAATTTAAAAGAGCTGGTATCTCGTGTCAAATTGAGGAACACAATGGAAAGGAGGCTTCCATAATGAGAAAAAAATGGATTATTCCGCTGCTTATTCTACTTCTTACTCTTTGTCTTAGTGGGTGCAGCTCCAAAAATAATGATATGAAGGATGGATTTTACACAGCAGAGATGTCTGAATATTCTCATGGATGGAAAGAATATCTGTGTATTATGGTGAAAAACAATACCATTGTCTATGCTGAATTTAATGCCAAAAATCCAAGTGGCTATATCAAAGCATGGGACAATGCTTATATGAGAAATATGTATACCATAAATGGCACCTATCCAAATGAATATACCAGATATTATGTCGCACAGCTTATAGATACACAAAATCCTGATAATGTGGATGCAATCAGTGGCGCCAGCCATTCTGCTGGCAATTTTGTCAAATTATCCAAGGCTGTTATCGCACAGGCAAAAAAAGGGGATTCTGCCACGATCGTGGTGGAGTAGCTTTCACTACTATAAAAATCCTGCACAGTGAGCAAAAATAAGGGACATTCTGCTCCTTTATGCATAAATTAGTAAAAAAGAAGAGGAGATTATTATGTATACCATTAATTTCGAAGTACCTGAACATGTACATTTTATAGGTATAGGTGGAATCAGTATGAGTGGCCTTGCGGAAATCCTTTTGACAGAGGGCTTTGCCATCTCTGGATCGGATGAGCATGAGTCGGCCTTAACTAGACATCTCAGTGAATTGGGAGCGAAGATATATTATGGACAACACGCTGAAAACCTGCAGGAAGAAATTCCTGCTTTTGTCGTGTACACGGCTGCTGTCAAAGAAGATAATGCTGAATATCAGGAAGCTGTAAGGCAGGGCCTTCCGCTTCTCACCCGCGCAGAGCTTCTCGGACAGATTATGGCAAATTATACGGTCTCCGCTGGGATTGCAGGCACACATGGAAAAACTACCACCTCCTCAATGCTTTCTGAGATTTTATTGGATGGTGGCTTAAATCCTACCATCTCTGTCGGTGGTATCTTAAAGCGTACTGGCTCTAATATTCATGTGGGTGGTTCTGATTATTTTATCGCAGAAGCCTGTGAATACACCAACAGTTTTTTTTCTCTTAAGCCAACCGTTGGTGTAATTCTCAATATATCGGAAGATCATTTGGATTTCTTTCATGATATTCAAGATATACGCCGTTCTTTCCGCACCTATGCGGAAAATATTCCTGAAAATGGTACATTGGTGATCCATGGAAATATAGCAGAGCTCTCACAGTTCACCACAGATCTTCCTTGCAAGATTGTCACCTTTGGACTGATGGACGACAACGCTTCCTGCAGCTTTGACTATGCCGCCTCTGATATTCAATATGATTCCTATGGCTGCCCCAGCTATCATCTTTTTATTCAGGGCAAATACGCCTCTTCTATCTCTCTTCAGGTTACAGGTATGCACAATATCCTTAATTCCTTAGCTGCCATAGCGGCGGCGCATGTAATGCAGGTTCCATTAGCAGATATATGCTCTGGCATATCTTCTTATGAGGGGACAGACCGGCGTTTTCAAAAAAAAGGAGTGGTTAATGGATTTACCATTATCGATGATTATGCACACCATCCCGAAGAAATACGTGCAACATTAACCGCTGCCAAAAATTATCCACATAACCGCATCTGGTGTGTTTTTCAGCCACACACCTATACAAGAACAAAAGCATTTTTAAAGGAATTTGCAGATGCACTGACACTCGCAGATGAAGTTATTCTGGCGGACATCTACCCAGCAAGGGAGACGGATACCCTTGGAATCAACTCCCTTCACCTTAAGGAAGAGCTCTCTCTTCTTGGCAAGCATGCACATTATTTTTCTACTTTTAAAGAGATTGAAAATTTTATCTTAAAAAATTGTATCAACGGTGATTTGTTGATAACTATGGGAGCCGGAGACATTGTAAATGTTGGAGAAGAGCTTCTTAAGCAATAGTTATCCACATTATCCACATATTTATCAACAAAAATTGTTGATGAAGTATGTGGATTTTTTATTTACATAACATCATACACTGTAAAATAATACTTTCCATATTTTCTACCTTTTTCTTTATATAACATAATTAAAACGTCAACCATTCACATGTTATCCACATTATCCACAATCTCTGTCAACAAACGCGCGCAGAAAATTGTCACTATCCATTTTCTTTTTTTTGTGTTATCATATAGAAGATAAGAACAGCCGGCGACCTCTACCCTACGAAGAAAAGGATGTGATCTTATGAGCACCTTTACCCTAACCCACACCTCCCACACCTTTACGGAAGTCCCTAATTACTTTCTGGATCATTGTATGCCGGGAGCAAATGGCGAATTCGTAAAGGTATATTTATGCCTTCTGCGCTCCGGGGACTCTCTCAGTGTCTCCCTGCTTGCTGACAGGCTTTCTTGTACAGAAAATGACATTATGCGCGCCCTGCGCTACTGGGAACAAGAGGGGCTGCTGCGCCTTGTCTTTGAGAAAAATATTCTAAAAGAAGTATCTCTTTTAGAAATGCCGTCATCAGAGAGCTCCCCTGTAAAGGAAGCTTCCGCGGATATTTCCTCAAAGGACACCACACAAGAGCCCACCTCCCCGCTGTCCACTTCACCGGCGCCTACGGTACTCTCCACGGTAAGTGAATATATTCCGCCAGAAAAGCCACATTATACCACAGCGCAGATGAATCAATTTATCAAGCTCGATGACATCAACCAAGCATTGTATGTCACACAGCGCTATTTGGGCAGAACACTTACCTCCACAGAGACTTCCACAATCCTATATTTTTATGACTCTCTTGGATTTCCTGCTGATTTGATCGAATATCTGATTGAGTACTGCGTATCCCGCGACAAAAAAAGTATGCGGTACATTGAAGCTGTCGCCCTGTCATGGGCAAAGCAAGGCATACGCACTGTGGAAAAGGCAAAAGAGGTATCCACCCTCTACAATAAAAACTGCTTTGCCGTGATGAAGGCGTTTGGCCTATCCAATCGAAACCCAGCTGACGCGGAGACAGGCTTTATCAAAAAATGGACCAGCTCCATGGGATTTTCCTTAGATATTATTTTAGAAGCGTGCAGACGCACCATTCAGGCCATTCATCAGCCCAGCTTTGAATATGCGGATTCCATTCTGACTCACTGGCAGGAAAAAGGGGTTCACCATCTCTCTGACATCCAGAGAGTGGATCAGCTTCGCAGAGATTCTAAGGAGACCAAACCTGAAAAACCAACACGCACTTCCGGCAATCGTTTTAATAATATGACACCAAGAAGCTATTTATATGAGGATCTAGAAAAACAGCTTCTCGGCCGATAAGGAGGTATCTCTGTGGCACTTAGAAATTCACAATATGATTTGCTCATTCGCTCCTACAATCAAAAACAGCTAAAGCACAGGCACGAGCTTAATCAGAGAACACAAAGAATCTATGAGCAGATTCCCCGCATTGAGGAGATCAACCATGAGATTGCCTCTGTCTCTGTGGCACAGGCAAAGGAGCTTTTAAATGGCAATGAATATGCGCTTACCCGATTAAAGGCACAGTTGTCCGACCTCGCAGAAGAACGCACCATCCTTCTGCTTCGCCACGGCTATCCCAGCGATTATTTGACACTTCCCTATGACTGCCCAGACTGTCATGATACCGGTTATATTGGCAACCAAAAATGTCATTGCTTCAGGCAGGCTGCCATAGACATGCTCTACACCCAATCCAACTTAAAAGAGATCCTTGAAATAGAAAATTTTGATACCTTCTCATTTGATTATTATGACAACACAGAAGAAAATCCTGTTACAGGAAAAACAGCCTACGCCAACATGAAAGAGATCTACACCCGATGCAGGCAATATGTGGCACAATTTGACAGTGGTGAAAATCTTTTTTTCTATGGAGGCACGGGAGTCGGCAAAACCTTTTTGTCCAACTGTATCGCAAAAGAATTGCTCAACGCTGCTTTTTCAGTGATTTATTTAACCGCCATTCAGCTCTTTGACGTTTTTTCCCGCTATACCTTCGATAATGGGGAAGAATCTGGCACAGATGACGATACTCTTCAGCTTATCCTTAGCTGTGATCTGCTGATTATTGACGATCTGGGGACAGAGCTCAGCAATTCTTTTACGAACTCCAAGTTATTTTACTGTTTAAATGAACGCTTTATGCGAAAAAAATCTATTCTGATCTCCACTAACTTAACGCTGGACAAGATCAATCAGGTGTATTCCGAGCGCATCTTTTCTAGACTTTCCAGCAATTTCACCCTTCTTAAGTTCTATGGAGAGGATATACGTATCAAGAAAAAACTACAGCCAAAACGCTCTTGACAAAACATGCATATAACAATCACAAGTCTAAAAAAGGAGAATGCTATGACACGCGAAACAAAAAATTTCAACACAATTCCTGTAGGCCCTCTGGGAATCATTGCGCTTCCTAGCTGTAGAGAGCTGGGCGACAAAATCGATTCCTATATTGCGGCATGGAGAGAACAAAGAGAAAATGAGCACACGGCTACCCTTCCTTTTAATGGTTATTTAAAGGATTCTTATATGGTAGACGCCAAGATCTCAAGATTTGGCTCAGGCGAGGCAAAAGGCATTATTGGACAATCTGTCCGCGGTGATGATCTGTACATAATTACTGATGTCACCAATTACAGCCTAACCTACTCCCTCTGCGGATACACCAATCATATGTCACCTGATGATCATTTTCAGGATTTAAAGCGTGTTATCGCCGCTGTGGGAGGAAAAGCTAGACGCATCACTGTAATTATGCCATTTTTATATGAAAGCCGCCAGCATAAGCGCACTGGACGTGAATCCCTGGACTGTGCCCTCGCTCTTCAAGAGCTTACCAATATGGGTGTGGAAAACATTATTACCTTCGACGCACACGATCCTCGCGTGCAGAATGCGATTCCTCTAAAAGGTTTTGAGACTGTAACGCCCGCCTATCAATACATCAAGGCTCTGCTGAGAGAAGAACCAGATATCCACATGGATTCCGAACACATGATGATTATCAGCCCAGACGAAGGAGGAACCTCCCGTGCTGTCTACTACTCCAATGTTCTTGGACTAGATCTGGGCATGTTCTACAAACGGCGCGATTACACTCAGGTTATCAATGGCAGAAATCCTATTGTCGCTCATGAATTTTTAGGTTCCTCCGTGGAAGGCAAAGACTGTCTGATCATTGACGATATGATATCCTCCGGGGAAAGTATGCTGGATGTGGCGGCAGAATTAAAGCGCAGAAAAGCAAGAAAAGTATATGCTGCCTCCTCCTTTGGTTTATTTACAAATGGACTTGAGAAATTTGATGAATACTATGAAAAAGGCCTGATTGACCGAGTTCTCACCACAAATTTAATCTACCAGACACCAGAATTATTGACAAAGCCATATTATATTAGCGTTGATATGAGCAAATATATCGCTCTGATTATCGACACCCTAAATCATGACGCATCCATCAGTGAGCTCTTAGACCCCGTTGGAAGAATCCACAACATTCTTAATAAATACCATCAATTATAGACAAACTGCCTGCCGCTGACACCATCTATAGTCTCAGCAGCAGGCAATTTTTTCCCATTTCCTTCAAAAGCTCTTCCTCTCTGTGATGGCAGGTAAATATAAAAATCTGCCTTTTCTGTTCCACAAGTGCGGCAAGCGTATTCTTAAGTCTTTTATCATCATAATATACAAAGGTCTCATCGAGAAGCAGAGGAAATTCATGGTATCCCATCACACAGTCCGCCGCTGCTATGCGCAAAGCTAGATACACCTGCTCCGCTGTTCCACGGCTCACCTGATACAGAGGTATCTTCCTTCCCTCTTCATACAGAGAAATTTCCTGATTTCCCTGAAAAAATATTTTCTGATACCTTCCATCTGTAATATCACAAAGAAGCTCTGACATACAATCCGTCATCTGCCCGCTGATATTGTTCTGCATGGAGCCTGCTACCCTTTTAAGTGTCTGCTCAGCAAGAATCAATGCCTGAATCTGCTCATATAGCTTTTGATTTTCTTCTAGCTGCAATCTACAACCCTCCAAGCTATTCTGATACACAGCAGCACGCTCTCTCATCTGCTCCAGCTTCCATTCTACCTTTTTAATCTGATCAGACAACAACTGCTCCTTTTTCTCCGCTTCTCTAAATGCCAATGACGTTTTCGTCAATTGGTGCCCCTTCCATGCCAAAAATCCTGATACCAGCGCAAGTATTCCAAATACCCACACCCCATCTCTCCATTCACTTACTGCATAACACAAAATCATTATAAAAAAGCAGACAACACTGACTGTCAGTTCCACAAAGACCATACGTTTTCTTTTATTCGAATTTTCATATGCCTGCTTCTCTCTCTCAATCTCCTTGCGCATCTCCCGAAGCTCTGCCTGCGCCTTTTCTTTATGGATGGATTGCTGCAAAAGCTCCTCCTCGATCTCACACAGCTCCTGCTCTGCGGAAATCACTGTCTCCTCCAGCTTAGGCTGATATTTCTTCATTAGCTCCTTCTTCTCCGCGGTCAAAAAGCCAAACGCCTTTCGTATATCCCATTCCGTATCCCCGGCTGACAGATAATTTGCTGTTGTATTCTGAAGCTCCTCGGCAAATGACTGCCCCGGCGCAGTTTTCATCTGACCAATGCAGAGAGTATTGGCAAAGCTACTCTCTGTCATTCCATTCAAAAGCTGTGAAAGCTCCTCCTGCGAAAGCTCCTCGCCAGTCGTCTCATTGATTATCTCCGTCTTTTTGCGTTCACGCCCAAAACACCGATAAATTCGATATATCGCTCTCTCCTGCCGAAATCGCAACATTCCCTCATAGGCAGAGGGATTCTCCCATGGTTCATATTTGCTGTAATCATCCGTCTTGGATGCCCTTCCCCGCTGTCTGTCCAGCCCAAAAAGAATTGCGCGGACAGCGGCATGGATCGTGCTCTTTCCTGCCTCATTATCCCCATATATCACATTCATACCATCTTCAAAAGATAGACTCACATTATGGAGTTTACCAAAACTCGTTATCTTAACCTCCAATATTACCATATACTCTCCCTGCATATCACAGGACACTGTGATACCATATTTTGACTTTTCTACTCTCCATAGGTCAATGCGCGTATTCCATAATGAAGTGCTTGCAGCTCTATCTCCCCAAGCTCTTGTTTCTCAAGAAATTCTTTCATATACCAACCAAGCACATTATCCTTATTTGCCTGATATAACTTTTCCAGATCATAATCTGGCTGTGTCCGATCCTCAAAGCTACATATATTTCCTATCTCTAAAAACTCGCTTGACGGAAACTGAATCACTTGATCCCGTTCTCCCTTCAATAAAAGGCAATACATATTATGGGTGCCCTTCCTACGTATCTCTTCTTGTATTCGCCCTTTCACAGATCGAATGGTATCCTGTGGCGTCACAGTGATTTTAATTGGAAGATAGACCCTCTTTGCAAATGGAACAAACTCCATCGAAGCATTGCCCTTCTCAATCTCACCTTCATAAAACCCTTTCTCTCCCAAGTCTGTCCTATCTATTGGCTCCAGACAGCCTGCCTGAACAATCCTATGTTTTACAAGCTCCCCGCCCATATGCAGATGCCCAAGCGCAATATAATCAAATCCACTTGCCCGAAGCCTTGTCAGATCATATGGGCGATGCTTACCATCACCACCATGCCCTAATAGTATATTCACACGCCTCTTATCTGCTACTGAAATATTGTCATAAATACGCTCTGTATCCTCCTTCGCAGCATAGCTCGCGCCATATACCGACAAATTTAATTTCTCTATATCAAATCTCTCTATATGAAAGGACTTAAAGAAATGAACATTCCCATTCCATGGAAAGCTTCGATAATAAGAATCACGCTTAATATAATCATGATTGCCCGCTATTAGAAAGACCTGTGTCTCCTTTAAGCTGGAAAAGAGATAATTCACCTCCTTAAGCTCCCTTAGAAGAGGCTGCCTATGAAAAAGATCGCCCGCTATCAATAACACATCTGCCTGCGAGCGAATGGTATAAGCGATCAGTCGCTCAAATGTCTCCCAAATCTCCCCACCGCGCTCTTTTGCCCAAGAAGCTCCTTTCTCTGGTTCTGCTCCCAGATGCAAATCTGCCGTGTGTATCACTCTCATAATCTACCTCATTTCCGCTACAAAAAACTTTACTTTTCGTAATAAACCAACTACTATTCTTCATTGTAATATACCAGTAAAATTTCGTCAAGCAATATAAAACAGATGTTCTTATACGAAAAAGCAGTACTTTCTTCAAAATATCACAAGAAGCTCTGTTGTTTTCCTATTTTTTCAATGCTATACTATAAATGGCTGGTGCAGCTTTCCTGCAAATTTTAAGCCGGAACGGGAGATTTTTATGATATTAGAATCATTTTTTTCTGTCAATCATATGTTAAAGCCTTTTCAGAAAATTGGAGCTATACCTGACTCTCGAACCGTCTATCGGAATTTTTTCCAGATTGCATGGCCATCTGCTGTTGAGTCCACTTTGGTAGGATTGGTGGGCGCAGTTGATACCATGATGGTAGGCGGAATCGGTACGGAAGCGATCGCTGCCATTGGTATCACCAATCAGCCAAAATTTATTCTGCTTGCCGCCATCAATTCTCTTAACGTCGGCGTCACCGCGATTGTGGCCAGACGAAGAGGTGAAAATAATCAGGAAAGTGCCAATAGCTGTCTTCGGCAGTGTCTTCTTATCTGTGCCTTTCTCTCTATCCTTATGGCTGTTCTGGGCTTTTTATTTGCCTCAGAAATTCTAGTCTTTGCAGGTGCTGCACAAGATTATCTGGACTATGCTGTGTCCTATTTTCGTATTCTTATGGTTAGCATCTTTTTTCAAGCCATCAATTTAACTGTAAATGCTGCACAGCGCGGTGCTGGAAATACTAAGATTTCCATGCGCACCAACGTGACAGGAAATATTGTGAATGTGATCTTCAATTATCTGTTAATCAATGGTATTGGATTTTTTCCAAAGCTTGGTGTACAAGGCGCAGCAATCGCAACGGTGCTTGGCGCATTTGTCGCATGTAGCATGTCCATCGCCACTTTATTAAAGAGTCATGCATTTCTAAGCTTTCACTCAAAGGGGACGTGGAAGCTACAAAAGCCATTGCTGCTTTTGTTGGTCAGCATTAGCGGCAGTGCTCTGGTGGAGCAGGTATTTATGCGCATTGGTTTCTTCACTTATGCAAAGCTTGTTGCTGCTCTGGGAACTACAGCATATGCCACACATCTGATTTGTATGAATATCTTAAGCTTGTCGTTTAACTTTGCGGATGGCTTTGGCGTAGCTGCCTCCTCCCTTGTAGGACAAAGCCTTGGCGCAAAGCGCTCTGATATGGCAATCCTGTATGTCAAAGCTGGACAGAGAATTGTATTCTGCATCTCAGCTATGTTATGTGTATTTTTCATTTTCAGTAGATATTTTTTGGTTTCCCTGTTTAGCAAAGAGACAGAGGTGATCGAGCTTGGTGCTATCATTGTACTATTTATCGCCGCCATCACATGGCTACAAACCTCTCAGGTGGTTGTATCTGGCTCGCTGAGAGGGGCGGGAGATACCAAATTTGTGGCATTAAGCTCACTTATCAGCATTACCTTTTTCCGTCCATTCCTTGCATGGCTATTTTGCTATCCGCTTGGATTTGGACTTCTTGGAGCATGGTTCTCCCTATTTATGGATCAAGGAATCCGCCTCGCACTAAACTTCTGGCGCTTCTCCACAGGAAAATGGACATCTATAAAAGTATAAGTTTTTGGGGAGACACAGTTTATAAGATGAATTTTAATGATTAAGTCACGGTCAGATGCGGCGTGGGAAGATTTTGAATAAACATTAAGCTCCTACTATCTTTTATCTAGTAGGAGCTACATTTATTTTATAATTCGCAATTACCTACAGTTCTTGGGAATGGAACCACATCTCGGATATTGCCCATACCAGTCAGATACATAACACATCTCTCAAATCCAAGACCAAATCCTGCATGACGTGTGGAGCCGTATTTACGCAAATCCAGATAGAACTGATAATCCTCAGGATTTAACTTAAGCTCCTCCATTCTTTTAAGAAGCTTGTCATAATCGTCCTCTCTCTGGCTACCTCCAATTATCTCCCCAATTCCGGGAACAAGACAATCCATCGCAGCAACGGTTTTCCCATCCTCATTCAGCTTCATATAAAATGCCTTGATTTCTTTTGGATAATCTGTCACAAATACTGGACGCTTAAATATTTTCTCCGTCAAATATCTCTCATGCTCTGTCTGCAAATCGCATCCCCATGATACTTTATAATCAAATTCCTCATTGTGCTCTTTTAATAGATCAATCGCCTCTGTGTAGGTGACATGTCCAAATTCTGAATTTAAAACGCCTTCCAGACGCTCTATCAGTCCTTTATCCACAAACTGATTAAAGAACGCCATCTCCTCTGGCGCTTTCTCCATCACAAAACGGATAATATATTTTAACATACCTTCTGCTAACATCATATCATCCTTTAAATCTGCAAATGCAATCTCAGGCTCTATCATCCAAAACTCTGCTGCATGACGCGTTGTGTTGGAATTTTCTGCACGGAAGGTAGGTCCAAAGGTATAGATATTGCGAAATGCCATCGCATAGGTCTCTCCATTAAGTTGTCCGCTCACCGTTAAATTGGTAGGCTTATGGAAGAAATCCTGTGAATAATCCACTTCACCGTTTTCTGTTTTCTCAATATCCTTTAAATTCAGTGTTGTCACCTGAAACATTTCTCCAGCACCCTCACAGTCACTCCCGGTAATAATAGGAGTGTGCACATACACAAAATCTCTCTCCTGAAAATACTGATGAATCGCATAGGCAATCAAGGAGCGCACGCGAAAAACTGCCTGAAAGGTATTCGTTCTTGGTCTAAGGTGTGAAATGGTTCTTAAATATTCAAAGCTATGCCTCTTTTTCTGAAGCGGATAGTCTGGTGCCGAGGCACCTTCTACTGTCACCTCATCCGCCTGTATCTCAAAAGGCTGTTTTGCCTCTGGTGTCGCCACCAATGTGCCAGTGACAACTACTGCCGCGCCTACATTAAGCTTGGAAATCTCTGCAAAATTATCCATTGTATCATGATATACAACCTGCAAGGTCTCAAAAAATGTTCCATCATTCAACACCAAAAAACCAAAGCTCTTTGAATCACGGACACTCCGAAGCCATCCTCCCACACAAATCTTCTTTCCGAGATATGTCTCTCTATTCCTATATAGCTCCCTTACTGTCACTAATTCCATATCTAAGTTACCTTTCTATTTTTCCTTTTTACAATATCTCTTTTACTGCTTCTGCCATTTTATCACATTTACAGTCTCTAAAGAAATACTCCTTAAAATTCTTTCCACTCACTGCACCTTTTACTAATTCCTGATCAAGATTTTTAAGGATTGTCACCATATCCACATGTGTCACCTTTTTCACCTCATCAAGAATCTTCTTATTTCTCTGTTCTGGCACAACTCTCTCCTTTGGATAGCCACCACCGCCCGGTGCACAAAACAGCTTCTCAAATATATATTGAAGGTTCAGTTCTCCGCCCCAACCAAAATTCTCCGCAAATGGAAGAGCAATCGCATTTCCATCATTTACCTGTGAAAATAGATATGCATCCAGAGGTGATTCAATATGTCCGCAAAGTACATTTGGAAATGAATTACATGCTAACATAGCACCTTCGCCTGTACCACAGCCAGTGATCACAAAATCTGCTGCGCCTGAATTTAAAAGAACACCTGTCAGGATACCCACCTGAACATAAGTGAGCTGTGCCTCGTCCTCTGCACTGTACATGCCATAGTTTACAACTTCATGTCCCATTGGCTCCACAACACTTTTAAGTGTATTAAAAATTAACTCATTCTTTGCTGCTTGACTGTTCTCATTAATTAATGCTATTCTCATATGTTCACTTCTCCTATTCTGTTATTTTCCGCTATATTGCGGATTTCTATTCTAACTATAAGCCACCTGTCTGCTTTTGTCAACCTGTCTACTTGGAATATCACACAGAAGAGTGCATCATTTTTTAGAAAGACTTATATCTATGTAAAATTAACACCAATTTACAAATTTTAAAATAAATATACTTTATACAAAACATAGTTATCGCTTATTTATATGTAGAAGAATCATGTTCGAGACAGGTCCACCCAGAGAATGGCCTA
>CAMUFS010000025.1 GCA_947088195.1 uncultured Clostridia bacterium | reverse complement strand
CTTAGTGTCCGCTACGTTTTTCACTAAGCGGGAGCGCGGTGACGGAGGATATATATGGCTTGGCTCCGCGGACCTTTCTCAAATTTGTAACCTGCAACATAAATAAAAGGCAATGATCCACAAAAGAGTCTTTCTCTCCCTTGCGGATCATTACCTTTTATTTATAAGTCATTTTTATAAAACTTCGTATTAATATAGCGTTCTAGCTTCCTAAACTTCGATAAGGTTAAAAATACAGCTATTGTAAAAACAATGGCGGCAGCATAGAATCCTATGCCAATACTTAATCCAATGCAGGCGGATGCCCAAAGTCCTGCGGCGGTGGTCAATCCTCTGATTTTTTCTCGGCTTGATATAATGCCCCCAGCACCCAAAAAACCGATGCCGCTTATTACCTGTGCGCCCAATCTTGCTGGATCGCCCGTTCCAAAGAAATTTTGCATATACTGTCCTGTCAGCATAACAACTGTCGCACCCAAGCATACTAGCATATAAGTCCTCATGCCAGCCACCTGATGTGCACGGCTTCTCTCAATGCCAATCACTCCGCCGCAAATCATGCTTAAAACAACACGCAAACATATGGAAACAGCATTAATATCCGCCAAATAAGCCATGATCTCTTCTATATTAATGCTTTGGATAGCATTTACCCCACAGAAAAACCATTCCAAAAAATCACCTCACTTGCATGTTGAAAACCTAATTCCTGCGCTCTTTCACATTACATATTTCTAGTTATTGTACTTTGCATAATCCTCCAGCGTAAATAATCCATATGCTCTGGCAGCCCCGACATATGCATATTTATATTCATTGTTGCTTGCTTCCACATTTCCGCTGCCCGCTGAATGGATCGCAACATCATAATGATTTCCCTCTGCATATGCCTTAAAAATACAATCTGCTCTCATAACCTGCCCAGCCGAAGCGACGATCAGCAAATCTTCAAATCCATATTCTTCTATATATTTAAAGGTTCCAATCGCATTACCAACGGTATCCCTCGCCTCAATATCAACCAGTATTCTGTCTTCTGCAATCTCCCATGTGCTTCCTTCTGCCACAAGTCCAAGTGCGGCGGCTAACTCTGTTGCATGTTCGAGTAGGTATTCCTTCATCACGGTTGCCTCCGCAAATTCATAGTCAACTGGACCGCCTGAAATAATAATTTTGGCATCGGGGCAAAGATATGCCGCCTTTACTGCCTCCTTTAGCCGCAGCACGGCTGATGCAGACAGTCCGCCGCTCGCTGTGGGGGCAACCCCCAAAATAACGATCGCATCGTAGGAAAGCTTCTCTGTATTTTCCAATCCCTTCCCATGCTCTTCCTTGCGCCATGTATCCACTTTTTCAATCAGTGCAACAAGATCTGCATAACATTCCTCTGATACATTCTTTAACGCTTGCAGCCGTTGCTGGGCCTGATCCTCATTGCCCATAAAATGCTTTACATAGGCTGATAAGCCTAGTGCATAGATATCATCATGATTGACTCGAAGTACACTGTCCAGTGCAGCCAATGCCTCATTATATTTTGAATTTGTCAGATAAACCTCTGCCTGCATTCTGTAAGTGTTGAGATGTCCGGGATTTTCTTTTGCTTTTTGGGCCAGTGATGTGTATAATTCATCCCATCTCCATTGGCGGAACATCGTTATCTCATCAGATAGATATTTGTCATCCTCATAAGAAGTGGCATACAATGTCACAAGGTTCTCTATTGCCTCTCCTCTTGTTGAACTTTCTTTTACACTTGGAACTGCCATAGGATCGGTTAAAGAAAATTCTAATGTTTCATTGATAAAGCTGTCAGGAAGCTTCTCATCCAAATTTTTTTGACAGCCGGTGACGCCAAGTACAATTATTATATTAAGTGCTATCCCAACAAGTATATTACGACTTTTACTCATCCTTCTACTTCGCCCTTTCCTTATGGCAAATCACCATTTTTAAATGACATCGCCTTTTAAGCTATCTCTATACTGAGAGAGCAGCGATGGCCAATCTGTCTGAATAATATCTACATTTTTGCGGACAAGAACACCCCAGCCTTTGTCAAATCCTTCTTTCAGTGATTTCTCGTCATCGTAGCCAGCACATAAAATATGCCTATCTAAACAAGATAATGTAATGGCATTAAACCATACAAAATATCCTTTGTTGTGCAACTCTTCAATTAAACGGTCCTGCCACATATCGTCTTTTTCGCTCTTCGCTATTAATTCAAATCCAACCACATTAATATTTTCATATGACAGCACAAGCTCAATTTCCTCCCGTGTTCTAACAATAGCCATAAACATAAACTTGGTTGGCTCCTTCTCATATTTGTCAAGAATCTCTTTCTTAGCTGGTGCTTTTAAAAGCGCCTGCTGCACACAAGATGGATATTGATTGAATAATGCAAATGTTTCCTCTAACTTGTCCCAAGAACGATCCACATTGTAAAGCTCCCCATTTGTAAACTCCTGCAAAATATCTTCCAGTCTTGGTACATGGCATCCCGATGGCTCCCAGATGGAATTATACTGTTTAAACTCGTCAATAGCATGGGAGCTAAACTCCTCTATATTTCTATGTATGCGAAGATTCAATTCTTCCGTTGTATCATGATAACAATATAATTTTCCATCCGTCGATTTGGATACATCTAACTCAAACATATCTGCTCCAAGCATCAGTGACGTTTTAAAAGCAAGAATGGTATTTCCCACACAATTTCCGCCCGCACCACCTCGATGCTGTGCAATGATAAACTTTTTATCCAAAAGCATTTTGTTTAAATTCGCATTGATCTCCTTATACTTTTCTCTTCCAACCATATTTTACCCTTTTTCCCCCTCTGCTCTAAGTTTTTTTAATTTTTCCATCTGCTTCACCATGCGTTTTGTTTTTCTAGCATTATTAGAGGCACCTTTTCTGCCGTAGACAAAATACACGACAATTCCCGCAACTATCATCATAATCACCGCATAGACAAATGACACTGCCGTAGAGTTTGGATCATAATTATCGGTGGTCAATGTCTTAATTGTCACACCTAAGGTGTTTACTGTTGTGGGCGACAATAACACGGAAATATCATATTCTCCTAATGTTCCATTAAATTCAAGAGCCCAGAGCGCCAAAATCGTTGGAATAATAATTGGCAACAGCACTCGAATAAATGTGTACATTCCATTCGCTCCCATGTTTCTTGCCGCATCCTCTAAGGAATCATCAATGGAATAAAATGCTGCCTTTGTCATACGCAATGTATATGGAATCTTGTTCACCACATAACCAAGAATTAACAGAACTATCGTACCTCCCAATGTCATGCCAAACACCGTCCACTGGCGTGTATTATATGTCTGCAACAACCCTACTGAGATTAGAATTGCCGGGAGCAGCCATGGAATCAAAAGAAAAAATTCCAATGATCTCGCCATTTTATTCTGCTTATACTTAGTTATAATTCTACACGCAAATAAAATAATTGCAATTACCAGAGTTACCGACACAGCACTTAAGAATACAGATGTCAGCATTGGGCCATAATTGTCTGGATTGGAAAACACCATCTTATAATTGTCCAATGTAAATGCGCTTAAACTCAATGTTCCTGTATTGATAGAATACGTATCTGTAAAGGAGAATAATACAATCATGCAAAGTGGTGATAGATAGATAAAAAATAATACATAGCCAATCACATGCATCAGCACATTGCCGATTGGATTTTTGATTTTTTGTTTTACTATCCGAGTTTTTACTTTAGAGATAGACATATAATGTCCTTTTCTCTCAATGTAATTCAATCCCATAAGAAGCGCAAATGTGATAAGCCCCAAGAAAATAGATAACACGGAGCCCAAATTTCTTGTATAATCCATTTTTACAAAGGTTATAACAATAGGATTGATGGTCTGGAACGATTCTCCACCCACAATCAGAGGGGCTGCCATAGCACACAAGCCTTTGATAAACGTCAATATCGTGATTGACAGATAAGAAGGCGCCAAGGTCGGAAATACCACCTTAAAAAGAGTTCTTGTCGTACTTGCTCCCATATTCTGCGCCGCCTCAATGGTTTGATAATCAATCTGATGCAAAGCGTTTCTCAAAAATACTACATGATTTGTCGTACATGCAAATGTCATAATAAACAATACTGCCCCATATCCTTCAAACCAATTATGTTCTAGTGCTGGAAACATTGTCTGCAAAAGCTTTGTGACAAGTCCCACCTCTCCATAGAGAAATTTAAAACCAGAGACCAGAATCATTCCACCATATATCATAGTTGACATATAGCCGATTCTAAGAATTTTTGCTCCCTTTATATCAAAATATTCCGTAATAAATACCGCCAGCGTACCAACTACATTTACAGTAACACACATAGAAATTGCTAAAATAAAGGAATTTTTAATTGCCCCCATAGCGCGCTCTGATTCGATAACTTTCTTTATATTATCAACCAGATGACCCCCAAACATAACATCTGCAAATAAATTCAGATTTGGATAAATCAAAAATGAAAAGATAAACCATGCAAATAAAATTCCTTCTATAAGCAGAAAAATATTCCCTGAATTACTGAAAAATTTTTTAAAGCTAAATTTCTCTTTGGGGTACGCTGATACACTCCTTGCCTTTTGAAATGCCATTACCTTCCTCCTTATATTTTTACCTGCCGTTCTTTTTTGTGTCCTCTTCTGCCTCCGGTGTAAATGCTAAAATGTCCTGCGGCCTAATGCAGATTGTAACCACATCACCGACATGGTACACCTCCACATCATCATTTTTTTCAATCACTTTAATTAGACTGTTCTCTACATTAAGATAATACTTAATATACATTCCATAGTACTCCATGCTTTGAACAACTGCCTCTGCCGTAAAATATTGACTGCCGCTTCTTCCAATATGCACCTTTTCCAGACGAATATAATTGTTTTTTCTGGTATCCAGCTGGTTATTTCCCGCTACGCTTTGATTAATTGCCTTTACCATATCCGTGCTTAATTTATTCACATCGCCGATAAAATTATTGGTGTATTCTGTTCTCGATTTATTATATATCTCATTAGGAGCCCCCACTTGATCCACATATCCCTTTCGAAAAACACAGATGGTATCCGACAGTGTCAATGCCTCCTCTTGGTCATGTGTTACATAGACCATTGTGATTCCAAGCTTTTTCTGTAATTCTTTTAACTCGCGCCTAAGCTGTACCCGCAGCTTGGCATCCAGATTTGATAATGGTTCATCCAAGCATAAAATTGGCGGATTGCTTGCCAAAGCTCTGGCAATCGCCACACGCTGTTGTTGTCCTCCCGATAATTCAGAGACATTTTTCACCAACTGCTCTTCTGTTAAATCAACCTTTTGTGCACATTCATGAACAATTTTATCAATCTCAACCTTATTCTTTTTCTGTACTGTCAAGGAAAAGGCTATATTTTGATACACTGTCATTGTAGGAAATAATGCATAGGATTGAAATACCATGCCAATATTTCTTTTTTCCACAGGGATATCTGTGATATCCCTGCCATCTATTGTAATTTTTCCGCTTGATGGTTTAATAAAGCCTGTGATGGAGCGCAGTGTTGTTGTCTTACCGCATCCTGACGGACCAAGCAGAGTAAAAAATTCTCCATCCTTGATTTCCAGCGAAACATCCTTCAGTGCATGAAAATCCCCAAAATGAACGTTTAAATTTTCAATCTTTAACACCTTTTATCCTCCTTCGATTATTTCATAAACTGAAGTGTAATATATTCAATCCATTCTCCCATATGTGACTGCGCCCACTCCCAATCAATTTCCTGCATGGGAAGTGCTGTGTATGTTTTTGCATCCTCGCTGGCTCCAGCCTCCCATGCCTCTGTATTCGCAGGTGCTGTGTCCCAAGCCTGTGCCCAGATTGTCTGAAATTCTGTACTGCCATACCAATCAACAAATAATTTTGCAGTGATAAGATTTTTGCTTCCCTTTACAATACCACATCCCGTAATGGCATAAGGAACCCCTATTTCTGGAACTACATAGTCCAATGAAACCTCATATGTTTCAGAATAAGACTTAATACCAGAAGAATACCACTGTCCACAATGAACATCCTTCTGACTGCCTGTTGTCGCTGCAATCGCACTGATCACATCACCACTTGCGGATACGCCATACTCATATAATTTGCGAATCTGTTCCCAGCCCTCTGGCGATACACCATACCTTGCATCCTCCGCATCTGACTTGTATCGATGCAGAATACCCGTGAGATTCACCTGTGTTGTGCCGCCTGTCAGAGAAGACCAGCACTGAAATGTTCCATGATATTGCGGATTCTCATCACTCCACAAATCAAGCCAATCCTTAGGAGCTTCCTCCTTCGACCAAGTATTTTTATCATATACAAGAAGAATTGCTTCCTTTGCAATTCCATGAAAATATCCATCTGGATCATTTATCCCACTGTCAACCAAATTTGCCCAAATAGGAACATACTGTTCTAACAATCCTTCATTCTTTAAATCAACCCATCCCATTGCATTTAATCCACACATAACATCTGCTTGCGGATTCTCTCTTTCTGCCTTGATCTTTTCTGACATTGCCGACGCGCCACCATTGATAATCGTAATATTAGTAAATCCGGCTTCCTTTGCTTTCTTTGTCCACCAGTCCGCACGTCCGCCTGAGCCGGAATTTGTATAGACCACTAATGGCTGTGCCTTGTACTGTGCAATCTCTTCCTCTGTCAGCTTTGAAATATCAACGCTTGTCTGTGAATTGTCTTTTGTCTCATTGCTCTTTCCGCAGCCAGCCATTGATACAAGCATTGTTACTGTCATAAAAGACATAAGCATTATCGAAATTATTTTTTTAAATTTTTTTGTCATATTTTCTTCTCCTTCCACTCCAATTATCCCAACAACATCTTTAATTTGTCATAATCCGTCAAATCAACCTTAAGAGGTGTCACTGTAATATAGCCTTCGTTGCGACAGCAGTTAAAATCATTATTCCCTTTCATTGGCCTTGCTATTTGTGCCACTGGCGTAAATACATATTTCGCATCACTTAAATCCGCTTGATCTGGAAAATTAATATTCAGACACATAGCTTCCTTCCAATCTACCTCAAATATAAACTTCTTCAAAAAGCTGGGCAATATCGGCCAATAATTTTTTCCGTGTTTTCTGGCACTGAGCGCCATGCTTCTAATTCCATACATATTCGCTTCCAGCGCAGCTCCCACGGTTCCTGAATATACAATATCCTGCCCCAAATTAAATCCTGCATTTACGCCAGAGATCACCAAATCTATGTCCGTTCTTATAAATTTGCGGAAAAACTTAATGCTGTCACTTGCCGTTCCAGTATGAATGTAAATATTCTCCCCTTTATCACTTTTTCGAAAATTCTCTTCCAAAATTTCATACTTATGGGTGGAATGTGAATTTCCGCTTCTCTCTCCCGCCGGAACACAAGCGTAGACTGTTCCCAGAGATAAGCTCTCCAAGCATGATAAAAGCGGAAATAAATTTTCACCCCGAATCCCGTCATCATTCACAACCAATAGATTCATTACTCACCCTTTACTATAGCATTTGCTTTTGCAACCCATGTGTCAATATGTTCACAGACAAAATCCCAATCAATTTCCTGTGATTCCATACTCATAACTGGGAACATATATTGTCTGGTAGGAATAATCCGCACTATTTTATTCCCTTCTGCATCTATAGCGGCCGTGTAGTCCTTATATTCTGCTCCAGAACCATTCTCGTCCAATTCCTTCACATTTGCTTCTGTAAATACATTCTTATTTGCAGGAATCAAGGTTCGCATATGCTTTGCCATCTCATATACTGTCTCCGTTGCTCCAATATAATCCATAAACAACTGGCTTACCTCTGTATTTGTGGTGGATGCCATAATCGCCGCGCCATAAATAAAGGTCGGCACAGGAGAATACTCTATTACACCCAATCTTGCACATTTACCCGCTGCCCAATACCATGCCATCTTATCTATCGCATCTGTGGCATAATTAATGGAAATCTGTGTGTCAGCGATATTATTAATATAAGCACCTGTACCACACACATTTTTCTTTTCTTCCGCTTCCGCCCACTCTGCGCTACGGCCATCTATCATGGCCTGTAACTGATTCCAGCCCTCTTCTGACACAAAATCTGTGCTCTCTGCTCCTTTATCAATATAATTACTTAACAAACCGACCAAAAATGTCTTATTTGCTGTCTCGCTCCAATCACTTGCATATCGATCTAGCTCATACTTTCCAACATAAGCAGAGCCTTCCTTCCACAGATCTGTCACAGCCTCAACGCCACTTATCTCAATGCCTCCAAATTTTTCATTGTCCTTTTGCTTTTCCAGATCTGCGGAATCCTCAGGAATCCCTGTCATGCGATATACAGAAACAATCATATCCTTTCCAATCGCAAAATACTGGTTATCTTTATCATTCAAATTTGCACTGACTTCTTCTGCCCATTCCGGCTCAAATTCTTTCAAACCAGATTTGCTTTTTAAAAACTGCAGCGCATAGGTGTCCAATCCAAAAACAACATCACAGCCAGCAGAAAGAATCGCATCTGTATCATATGGATCCTCAATTTTTACAAACTCGGCATTGGGAAATTTCTCTCTCACCAGATCCATAAAATAATTTACCTGTTCTGCTCCTTCTCCTGAGCCAACCGCATACCCTTTTGTGACATACTTAAAGTTTTCCGAATATCCCACTTTAATGGCATCATTATAAAAGCTTGCTATCTGCTCCTCCGTAAATTCTCCTTTCCAGCCAGCCATCTCACTATTCTGCTCTGCATTATCCTTGTTCGCTTCCGTTGCAGGACTCTGCTCTGATGGTTTGTTGCTGTTATTTACCGTTGTCTTTGTACCTTCATCCTTTGTGTTTGTCCTACTCGCACATCCTGCCAATGTGCCAACCATTAACACGACACAAAGGATAACGGCTACCATCCTAAATACTCTCTTCATTTTTTCCTTCCTTTCTCTTACATGTTTTCCCATAAAGTTTCTCGTCCTTCAAGAAAATAATAAGTGTAGTTATTTTCACCTATTTTCTCTCTCATTACACAGATATTATATCCATAAAATTGAAACGTGTCAATTTCATTTTATACACAATGCATATCTTTGTTAAATACTTATAGTTTATCAACTATATTTTTGTGCATATCTAACAATAATTATTATAAAAATAGCAAAAAATTCCCTTTTTTATAAATTGATACGTTTCATTTTTGCAAATATACAGCACTGTGTTTCCGAAAAAAACTCTTGAATTTTACAAAAGACTTTTGTATCATGAAAATAATTCAATTAATTTCATTCAAAATCACACAAAAGGAGCTTATTTATGATTACCATCAAAGATATCGCCCGCGAGGCTGGTGTCTCACAAGGTACCGTATCGAATGTAATAAATAAAACAGGGAAGGTTAGTGCAGAAAAAATAAAATTAGTAGAAGATGCCATCTCACGTCTTGGATATATTCCAAATGTTCAGGCCTCTCTTTTACGTCAAGGTGGTTCTCACACGGTTGCCGTTATTATTCCAACGCTAAAAGAAAGTGCCTATCTTGATTTTTACTGTGCTATACGAGATGAAATAGAAACCTATGGCTATGAAGTATTGATCTATACCTCTAATGATACTGATACCATCGAAGAAGCCATCTTAGAAAAAGTACGAATTGCACATATTCTCGCAGTTGTAACAATTTCCACTCTTTCCGAAAAATGCTGCGAGATCTATTCTAATTTACCTTATCCAGTTATTTATATTGAAAGAGAACCTGAACAGATTCGTTCAAAAGATGCATTTTATGGTTTTCATATTAATACATTAAAAAAAGATTGGAAAAATATACTGATTCATTCTAACTGGAAGCGTGTAGCTATTTTTACTTCGCCCTATCACTTTCTACATTCTTCCGATTTCAAAGAGTATATCCATACCATTGCTAAAAAACATGGAATAGAACTTAACTATTATTCCTCAGATATAAATTTTGCACTATCTACTGCTTTTGATATTGTACAAGCCCAGCCAGCGTTCGATGCCATTATCACCACTGGAACCATACGTTCCTCTGGCATTAACAGAGTATTTTCCATCTGTAAAATAGACACACAGCCCGCCCTGTTAGCCATTGACAGTACATCTACCTACACCCTTGGCAATTTTGCAATCTATGAGATGGACTTTCGTGAGCTTGGCTCCATTATAGCAAAAGAGCTTGTCACTTATTCTTCAAACAGAAAAAAGCTGTGCAAAACCAATGTTCTGGAGCCCAAAGGATTTTCCTTCCAATTCCCTGAAATAAAAAAAGGGACGCCAGATTCTATTTCCCTATTAACCCTAGAAAATCCTTCCACCAATGCACTTCGAAAACTGCTTCCTATGTTTGAAGCAATCAGCGGCATAAAAGTTCATTTGGTTTGTACCTCCTACCTTGATTTACATTCGCAGTTAAACACATTAAAAAAATCCTGCCCTTATGACCTAATACGAATGGACGTAGCCGATTTTCAGCCATTGGGCAAGGAATTATATATGTCGTTATCCGATATTTTAGATATAAATGCTATGCCGCAGGAATTATACAACGGAATCTACCACCAATATTCTGTCATAGAAGAAACCCCCTATGCATTCCCTTTTGATCCGAGTGTACAATTATTTTTATACCGCAAAGATTTATTTGAAAATGCTCTTATTCGCCGTGCTTATTACGAAGAGTACAAGGAGAATCTCTCCGTTCCCACAACCCTGGAACAGTATTTAAGAATTGCGAGATTCTTTTCTCAATCCACACATCCTGAATCTCCAACACAATTTGGCGCAACCACAACCTACGGTTCTGATGCCACTTGCGCCTCTGATTTTTTACCTCATTACCTGGGTTTCGGAAATAGTCCTTCTCAGGAAGCAGATTTATTTCCAATTTTTACTCCAAAAATGATCGAGACCATGAGACAATACAAAGAATTGCAGCAATATACATGCAAGCAGGAATGGTGGCGTGATAGTTTATACCAATTTACAACAAAAAAAGCTGCCATGACCATTATCTATTCTAACTATATCTCCGATATTATCAACCCAAGCTTTTCCAACGTGATAGGACAGGTTGGAACTGCTATAATTCCTGGCAGTCACCCATTATTGGGGGGAGGCGTTATTGGGGTTTCACGCTATAGCAAAAAAATACAGGCATGTAAACAGTTTTTTACCTGGTATTATTCCAGTGATATTGCGGATACTTTAATTCATCTGGGAACCACATCACCGCTCGCTAATACCTGCAATGATTTTATCAATACTACTATGTACCCGTGGGGAACTGCTGTCAAAGAAAGCACGCTGCTTGGCACACGTGGTTCAAAGTCTGTGCAAGATCCTAAATTTACAATACGAAATTATGAATTTGCCATAGGGACTGCCATTCAAAAACTAATATTAGATGATATACCACCAGAACACGCTGCCCTTATTGCTCAAACTTTATATGATTATCGTTGAGAAGGGTCCGCGCGGTGACGGAGGATTATAGCCAGTTCTCTGCGCGGACCCTTCTCAACAATGATTTATAATATCCCTATGCTGTTTTAATTTCTCCTGCTTTTATCAGTGCCCATTTTGCAACGCTAGGCCCTAATATAGAATAGATAAATGTCGAGCACAGAATTACTGTTCGTATCTGCGGCCCGTATTGGGGTACTATGGATTCTGCCACTAAGATCAATCCTAGCGCCACTCCTGCCTGAGGCATTAAGGTCGGTCCCAGATAGCGACATACTTTTTCATCCTGATGTGTAATTTTTCCTCCCAAGTAGGCACCCAGCATCTTTCCAACTACACGCATAATCACATATACAACACCAAGCAGTCCAATACTTTTTAGCGCATCGAGATTAAACCCTGCACCACTCATTGTAAAGAAGAACATTAACAGAGGTGGCGTAAAGGAATTGCTGACCTCCATCACATGATCAATCTCGTTGGAAAGATTGACAAGCGCAGCGCCGAGAGCCATGCAGCTTAATAGCGCAGAGCCATTCAGACGGCCAGAAAGCCAGATTGTTATAAAGATAATTCCCACTGTCACACAAATGCGGTTAGAGCTTTTCTTAAAATGGCGCAGAAATATCATCATCACGATTGCCATCACAAATCCCAGAACAAAGGAGATCAGAACCTCATACACTGGCTCCAAAATTGCCAGCACAGACAGCCCTCTGCTCTCCTCCATAGACTTCACGATTGTTGCGGCAAATCCAAATGCAATCAACGCTGTCGCGTCGTCCAGCGCCACCACGCTCATCAGCATGGAGGTCATCGGTCCTCTGGCATTATACTGCTTGATAACCATAATAGTCTGTGCAGGTGCTGTGGCGGCGGCAATCGCTCCCAAAAGAATGGAGAGCGGTGTCGGAAAACCTAATAGTATACAAGCCACAATCACCACGGCCACAGCCCCAAAGCTCTCAAGACAAGCTATTACAAAGGGCGCAGCCCCCACTTTTTTAAAATAGGAAATTTTAAATTCACTTCCAATGGAAAAGGCAATAAATCCCAGAGCCATATCCGATGCCACGGAAAAACTATTTACCATGTTTTCTGGTATTACATTCAGCACACAAGGCCCTAAAATCAGGCCCGCGATCAGATAACCTGTCACATTTGGCATATTTAAATGCTTTACCAGACGTCCGCACACCAAGCCGGAAAGCATGACAATCGCAATGTCAAATAATATTTTCTCACTCATGTCTCCTTATCCCCTTTGTATATTCCACCGGAATGGTAAATACAACTCCTACATTCTGATGATTTAAATCTCCCACCACGCGCTCAATGGCATCAACAGCGGGCTGTACTTGATCTTTTTCGATTACCATAAGAATGGTGTTGCTCTTTGCACGTGTCGCTGAATTTAAAATTCCGCGGATCGCACCAAAAAATAGTACATCTTCCTCATCATGATGCAGCACCTTGGCCATGCCAGTGCTGTCAATTACTGTTGCACCTGCCACACCGGCATGCTCTAGCTCTGTCAGCACAGCATCCAGCTTTTCATGGTGGTTTAGCACAAATACCAATAATTCCATCTTCTCTCCCCCTCCAGTTCTTTTATTCTTCCAGCTCGGACATCAATGCCTGTATTGCCGCTTGAAGCTGGTTATCTTCTTCCTTTGTAATCTCTGCTTTCTGTTTTAACTCTTCGTTAAGCTCCACCTCAATATCAGGTGTAATGCCAACACCATGGATGTTTCTTCCTGCGTGAGTAAAGTAGCTTGACACAGTCATCTTAACAGCCGTATTTTCATCAAGTGGATATACCGTCTGGACAATTCCTTTGCCAAAAGTCTGTGTTCCCACAATAATTCCTGCGCCAAAATCCTGCACATCTCCCGCAAAAATCTCTGATGCACTGGCACTCTGCCCGTTGACAAGCACGGCAAGAGGCACGTCAAGAATTGTCTGTGCATTGGAATATGCCTCATTATCGCGATTTCCATCCTTGTCTTCTGTGTAGACCAAAATTCCCTCAGGAAGAATCATATCCAACATACTGATCACCACATCAAGACGCCCACCCGGATTGTCTCGCAGATCGATCACAAGAGCTTTCATTCCCTCGGAGCTAAGCTGGGCAATTCCGTTAAAGAATTGGCTTGCCGTCACTCCCTCGAATCCTGTCACACTCATATATCCAATCTGATTGTCTAACATCTCAATCTCCACTGTGGGAATCTCCACCTGACGGCGCTCCACATCAAGGACAATATAATCTGCCTCTCCCTCGCGCACCACGGTAAGCTGCACGGTTGTTCCTGCCTCTCCCTTGATCATCGCAACGACCTCATTTAGATCCATGCCTGTCACTTCTACGCCATTTACCGCATAAAGAATATCGTTGGGAAGGATTCCTGCCTCATATCCGGGCGCACCCTTAAATGGCTTTACCAGTGTTATAATGCCCGTTGCTATATTTTGGGAGACGGAAACCCCGATTCCATAATATTGTCCCGTGGTACTCTGCTCAAAGGAATTGTATGCCTCCTCATTATAGTAGGTGGAGTATGGATCACCAAGTGCACTCATCAAGCCCTGATACATGCCGTCTCTCAGATCCTCATCATTAATGTCATAGAGAAAATTCTCCTGAAGCAATCCATAGATCTCATCCACTCGCTCCACAAAGTCCTCATTTATCAAATCTGAGGATAATGCTGGACTCTCTGGCACAGTTGTCTCTATCTCTGGTGTTGTCTCCGTCTGCTTCTGCCCCAAGCCATCCCGCTGAATCACAAAGAGATTGATCCCTATCATCACGCAGATTGCAGCGCAGATAAAGGTTCCCAGTATCCCTCCGGTCAAGCCTATGATAATACCTTTTTGATAATTCTTCTTTTCTTCCATTTTAATCCTCATTTCTGTACAAACTGTACTTAATACATACCAATATATGGTCCCGGATCGACATATTCTCCATTGACGCGGACACTAAAATGAAGGTGTGGCCCTGTTGAATTTCCCGTTGATCCGACCAACCCGATAATATCCCCCTTTTCCACAATCTGTCCCACCGATACATTTAACTTAGAACAATGCATATATACGCTTGCAAGCCCATTTCCATGATTAATCATAATATAATTTCCTGCCGATGAGCTGTATTCTGAAATCACTACCTCCCCGCGGTACGCCGCCTTGATAGGCTGCCCTGAAGGCGCACCAAAATCAATACCACTGTGATATTTATTCGTTCCATAAATAGGATGAATACGCCAGCCATATTCCGAAGTGACACGATAATAAAAATCTAGTGGGAACATAAATTGCCCTCCATCGTAGATCACTCTGGTATTTTCTCGCCTTAACTGTTCTTCCAGCTCTGCAATTCGATTGTCGAGCGCGGCAAGATCCTCCTCCAGCTCGTCAAGCTCTGCCTCCTGCTGGGCTATCTCCATCTCATACTGTTGAAGCTGTTCTGCTTTTTTTGCAATCAAAAGCTCAATGGCCGCCTTCTCTTCCTCTGCCTGTGCAACCAGATCTTTAAGCTCCTCATGCTCCTTCACAAGCTTTGCCTCTTTTTCTTCAATCTCCTCGCAGGTCTGCTTATACTCCTCCAACATTTTTCTGTCATAATCAACAATCTGCGTGATATATTCTGCTTTATTTAAAATCTCAGCAATGCTTTCTGAACTTAATATCAATTCCAGATACGATTGATTTCCATTCTCAAACATAAACTGGATACGAAGCTTCATGGACTCATACTGCTCTCTCTCCACTTCTCTTGCCGCCGCAAGATCAAGCTCTGTCTGCGCGATCTCTTCCTCCTTCTTCATGGTCTGATCCTGCAGATCTGCAAGATTTTCCTCCGCCAAGGCAAGCTCCTCATCCATCGCCCTAATATAAGCTTTGGCATCATTCCTAAGCTGTTCCAGCCCCTCAATCTTCTCCTGAACGGCCTCCAGTCTGCTCTTTGCATCCTCTCTATCCTGCTCTGCATCACTTAACTTATCCTTTGTGCTGCTGGCGTATACAGGAAAAGACAGGGATAATACCAAACCTATCGCCAAACATCGTATTCCCTTGCTCTTCCATATCTTCTTTATGCCCATCCTATCCCTCCATGCTGCACCATCTAAAATCCGTTATACTCTAAGATGTTTTCTCGTCGTCGTGCTGCTTCCCAAAAAGCCTATTCCCACTCCCAGGATCAATCCCACTGGCAACAAAGAGCGAAAGACATCCTCTATGGGAAGAAAAACCATTACATTGCTTAAAATACTAAATTGATCCAGCACATAGGTTATTACATTTCCATATAAATAGTAGATTGCCGCCAGAGGAATCGCTGCTCCGACAAGCCCTATTAAGATCCCCTCCACCAAGAACGGCGCCCTCACAAAGAAATCTGTGGCACCGATCAGTTTCATAATGGAGATCTCCTCCCTCCGCACTGTTATGCCAACCGAGACTGTATTGCTGATAAGGAAAACCGCAACGGCGAGCAAAATAAGAATAATGGCTCCTGACACATACCCAATCAGCATACCAAAATCTGCAAAGCTGTTAGCCGTCAGCTCCGATTTATTAATTTTGCGTACATCGGGAATACTTTCCAGATAATTCACCAGACTTTCCTGCATGGCAGCCTCCGACAAATAAATTGTTTGATATGCGCAGTTTATCAATGGATTGTCACCCATAAATGCCTTTGCATACTCTTCATTTCCCTCAAAATAAATATCCTTAAAGCTATCCCATGCCTCATCTGCCGATGTATATTCCACATGTGATACCTCATCCCGTTCTGTGATCTGTTGTCCTAGAACACTGATTCTTGTCTCGCTGGTACCCGGCTCAAAAAATACAGTGACACACAGAGAGGACTCTGCTTCCTTCACCATAAATTGAACATTCATCACAATAGAATAAAATAAGCCAAACAAAAAAATACATGCAGCCATTGTGCTGATAGACGCCAAAGAAAATAATTTGTTTCGAAAAATATTTTTAATGCCCTGCTTTAGGCAATATAGTATTGTGTTAAATCTCATACACACCTCTGTTCCCGTGCAATTTTCTACTGATGGTAGCCACTCTTTTTCTCATCGCTAGTAATTAAGCCCTTGTGCATGGTTATCACACGCTTCTTCATAGCATCCACAATCTCTTGATTATGTGTCACTACTAGCACTGTGGTTCCGCGCTTATTGATCTCCTCCAAAAGCCGCATAATCTCCCAAGAATTTCTTGGATCGAGATTTCCAGTCGGCTCATCTGCCAATAAAATCGCCGGGTTATTGACCAATGCCCTCGCAAGAGCTACCCTCTGCTGTTCTCCTCCAGAAAGCTGTTTTGGGTAGGATTTATACTTTTCAGCAAGCCCTACCAAAGACAACATAGAAGGAACCTGCCGCCGTATAATACGTGCAGGCGTACCT
>CAMUFS010000024.1 GCA_947088195.1 uncultured Clostridia bacterium | reverse complement strand
TTTTGAACTAAGCGGGAGCGCGGTGACGGAGGACTATAGCCAATTCTCTGGGCGGCCCCTTCTAGAATATGATTCACCACCCCACAATCACAAATAATCTATAAGGATGTTTTGTATAAAGTATATCTATCTCTCCACTCAACAATGAATATATCACAAGTAAGAAAAATTTCACAAAAAACCTATATCTTTTTTTCTCTAATTATAGTATACTTTCGTTGGAATATTTGTTTGATTATACACAAAGGAGTGTTTATTATGTCAACTAATGTAAAAACAGAACCGGAAGAAGGCGTTTCCTTTAAAGGGCTTCTTATTGATATTGTGCAAATTGTGGGAACTGCTTTCCTGCTCACTTTTATCTTATTAATCTTTATTCAGCCTAGTATTGTATCGGGGGACTCTATGTATCCAACCTTGCATAATAATGATAAACTAATCCTCTGGAAGCTTGGCACTCCCTCGGCAGGCGATATTGTAGTATTTGACTCCCACAACGCTGATAATGATAAGTATGTAAAACGTGTGATTGGCGTCGCCGGGGATCATGTGGAAATTATTGATTCTGTTGTAAGCATCAATGGAATCGCTCTTGATGAATATTATGTTAATCCAGCAGAAGCGCTGATCGATAAGGGAACTGTAGATTTGGTTATCCCAGAAGGCGAGATCTATGTAATGGGAGATAATCGAAATCACAGCAATGACAGCAGGGCCTTTGGTCCTGTGGATCTGGACGATGTTGACGGAAAAGTTATCTTTAACCTAGATAAAACACTTCGTTCTATCTTTGGCTCAGGAGATTAACATAAATCGAATAGGGAAATTTCATCTTCCCCTACTCGCCACACGCCACGTTGGCGGCACATTCTCCTCTACATGGGTCTGCACATAAAAGCTGGCAGCTTATATAATACCTAAGCTACCAGCTTTTTCTTCCTTATAAATTTACTCTCTATTCTTACAATACATGCCCAAGCGATTACTCAGATCTGCAAACTCTTCGAGAGTCAGCGCCTCTCCCCGCACAGTAATAGGTAATTGAGCTTCTGTGAGAATATTTTTTATCTCTTCTTTGGACACATCTATTCCCGCTGTATTGCCCACTGCATTGACAAATGTCTTTCTCCTTTGATTAAACGATGCTCGAATAATCCGAAATAATAATTCTTCCTCCTCTACCCTCACGGGGCACACCGTATGTCTGGTAAGACGAATTACGGCAGAACCCACCTTTGGCCTTGGCAAAAAGCAATTCGGCGGCACATTGGCCACAATATCTGGCTCTGCATAATATTGAACCGCCAACGACAACGCTCCATAATCCTTGGTTCCCGGTCCCGCCTGCATACGATCGGCAACCTCCTTCTGCACCATCACCGTAATATTACTGACAGGCACTTTTCCTTCAAACAGATTCATAATAATTGGTGTTGTGATATAATATGGAAGATTTGCCACCACCTTAAAAGGTTTGCCTTCATTATATTCATCGGCAAGTTTTTTTATATCCGTTTTAAGAATGTCCCCATGAATTACAGTTACATTATCATATGCCTTCAATGTCTCTGAGAGAATTGGAATAAGATTATTGTCAATCTCAACCGCAATCACTTTCCTTGCCGTCTCCGCCAGATATTGTGTCATCGTTCCAATTCCAGGCCCAATCTCTAGGACACAATCCTCCTTGGTAAGCGCTGCAGAGCGAATAATTTTCTCCACCACATGAGAATCAATCAAAAAATTCTGTCCATATTTTTTCTGAAAAACAAATTCATATTTTTTGATAATCTCAACTGTATTTTTGGGATTAATTAACATTGTTGCTTGATCAGGCATATTCTGCTCCATTCAGACGGTATAATTTTTTTGCATTTTCACATGTTCTTGTTAGCACTTCTTCATAGCTAACATTTTTTATCTCAGCTATCCTCTGTGCTATATAGGATAGATTGACTGAGGAATTTCTGCTTCCTCTCACAGGGACAGGTGCAAGATATGGGGCATCCGTCTCCAACACAATTCGATCAAGAGGAAGATAATCTACAACCTCCACAAGCTTCCTCGCATTTTTAAATGTCACAACCCCTCCAATTCCAAAATAAAACCCCATTTTCTCATATTCCTTGGCAAACGCAAGAGAATACGAGTAACAGTGAATCACACCACCAAGCTGCTCAGCGTGATGTTCTTTTAAAATCTGAAGGGTATCACTCGCAGCATCTCTGCTGTGGACTATAATAGGAAGTGCAAGTTCTCTGGCAAGTGCAAGCTGACGGCGAAACCACTCCTTCTGAATCTCATGCTCTGGCTCCTCCCAATAATAATCAAGCCCAATCTCACCGATTGCCACAATCTTTGAAGCTTTCGCGGCTGTTCTCAGCCATGCAAAGCTCTCCTCCGTAAGCTCTGCTGTCTCACTTGGATGAACCCCAATCGCCCCATATATAAAGTTATATTTTTCTACTAACGCCAATGTCTGATGACAGGAGGAGAGGCTGGCTCCCACATTTACCACACCTCCAACCCCATAATCGGACAAAGAGGAAAGCAGACTCTCCCTGTCCTCGTCAAAGGCATCATCATCATAATGTGCATGTGTATCAAATATCATTTCCATTCCTCTATAGACTTTACATTATTCACGACAGCACTAATAATTTTTTGTTTTAGCAGATAAATTTAATATAGCAAGCTGTCTCTGTAACATCACATATTCTTCCAGACAACAGCCAAGATCATGTATCTGTTTAGCGGCCTCCTTGCCAACATAACGAAAATGCCATGGCTCATAGTTAATTCCGGTGATCTCCTCCTTATCCTTGGGATAACGGAGGATAAAACCATATTCATGCGCATGTTCGGCAAGCCATTTCCCCGCTTTGGTATCTGCAAAGGCGTCATTCAATACCTGATGTCTCAATGTCACAATATCTACAGAAAGACCTGCCTGATGCTCACTGGCACCGGGCACAGCAAGCGTCTCCTCCGTGATGGCACAAGCCTTCTCATAACTATAGCCCATTCTTTGATATTTGGCCAAATCCGCCTCGTAAAGCTCAACCTGCCTCTCATAAGGACGATATGCCGAGCAAACTAGAAGATTACAGCCCTCTTTATTTCCAGCTTTTAAAAACTCCATCAAAGGCTCATATATTCTGGCATCCACCATAAGCCCATTGCTCAGTCGTTTTGTCTCTATCTTATAGTCTTCTGGCAACAAGTTATCCTTATTTACCAAAAGTAGCCTCCAATCTTCCAGAAATATGTTCTTTATTCCCGGTTTTAATAGCCATGCCAGTGAAGCTGGACTGCCAGACACAGCAAATGTTTCCTTTTCCCACTGTCTTGTCGATTCCACTATAAAACGTTCTGGTTTTTCCTCAACCACTTCATCTGCACGCACTAACAGCCCATCTCCCAGAGCCTCCACAACAATAACCATAAATAAAATCACCGTAATTGCTAGCGCACAAAAAGAATTTCCCAAAGCTGCATATCTTTTATATTTCAACCTATTTCCTCCTCTACGAAATTCCAGCACCAGATGGCATTGGCTTTTCCGGTGTCAAAAGAGCAAGCTCACCCTTTTCATTTTCCGCACATAAAAGCATTCCCTCTGACACAACCCCTGCAAGTGTCGCAGGTTTTAGATTTGTTAGTACCATCACTTTCTTGCCCACCATCTCCTCCGGTGTATAATACGCACGGATTCCTGAGACAATCTGCTTTACCGCGCTTCCAATCCGAACCTTAGAGCACAGCAGTTTTTTTGACTTGGGCACAGCTTCGCAAGCGATAATCTCTCCCACCTGAAACTGTAGCTTGTCAAAATCTTCATATGTGATCTCTGGCTTTGCTTCTATATCAATTCCCGGTTCCTCTGGCTTTTTGTCACTCTCTTCCTCTCTGGCAGCTCGCTTTGCTTCCACTCTTTCTAAAAGCTCTTTTCCATCCATACGGGCAAATAAAATTTCTGGCTTATCTGTCACCTTGTTGCCACTTGGATACAGACCATATTCCTTACAAGTATCCACATCACGCTCAACGGCATGAAGCTGTTCTAAGATCTTCTCTGAGGTTTCTGGCATAAATGGTTTTAATAAGCTTGCGCCAATGCAAATGCTCTCTACCAAATTATAAAGCACTGTCGAAAGACGGCTCTTCTTCTCCTCATCCTTTGCGAGAACCCACGGCATTGTCTCATCTATATATTTATTACAGCGTTTGAACAACACAAATATCTCAGAGATCGCATCTGCCACACGCAGCTTATCCATCTTTGCTTCCACTCTATGCGCAGTATCCTTTGCAAGTGCAATCAATTCCTCATCTATAGGTTCTTTTGCTCCTGTATTGTCAACCACACCGCCAAAATATTTATTGGACATAGAAATTGTGCGATTTACCAGATTTCCCAGAGTGTTCGCAAGATCGGCGTTCATTCTCTCCACCATCAGCTCCCATGAAATCACTCCATCATTTTCAAATGGCATCTCATGCAGCACAAAATAGCGCACAGCATCTACGCCAAACTCCTCCACAAGCTCATCTGCATAGAGAACATTCCCTTTTGACTTGCTCATCTTGCCATCTCCCTGCAAGAGCCAAGGATGACCAAAAATTTGCTTCGGAAGCGGAAGATCAAGGGCCATCAACATAATTGGCCAGTAAATGGTGTGAAAGCGCAGAATATCCTTGCCAATCAGATGCAGATCGGCAGGCCAAAACTTCTCAAACAATTCTCCATTTTTTCCATCCACATCATAGCCAAGCCCCGTAATATAATTACTCAAGGCATCTATCCAAACATAAACCACATGTTTATTATCAAAGTCTACCGGGATTCCCCACTTAAACGAAGTTCTGGACACACACAGATCCTGAAGCCCCGGAAGCAGGAAATTATTCATCATCTCATTCTTTCTGGACTCTGGCTGAATAAACTCAGGATGTTTCTGAATATGCTCAATCAAGCGATCGGTATATTTGCCAAGCTTTAAAAAATATGCTTCTTCCTTTGCAGGCTGTACCTCAGCCCCACAATCTGGGCATCTGCCATCGGAAAGCTGTGAGGCTGTATAGAAGGATTCACACGGTTTGCAGTACATTCCCTCATAATATCCCTTGTAAATATCTCCTTGCTCATACAACTTTTTAAAAATCTTCTGAATCTGCTTCTCATGATATTCATCTGTAGTACGGATAAATTTATTATAATCCGTATTCATCTGATCCCACACAGATTTCACTATGCCTGCCATATGATCCACATATTCCTTCGGCGTGATCCCCTCCGCCAAAGCCTTATCTTCAATCTTCTGGCCATGCTCGTCTGTTCCAGTCTGAAAATATACTTCATACCCCTGATGCTTTTTAAAACGTGCAATACTGTCCGCAAGCACAATCTCATAAGTATTTCCTATATGTGGCTTACCAGAAGTATATGCAATCGCTGTTGTAATATAGAAGGGTCCCTTTTTACATTTCTCACACATACACATTCCTCCTAACTCTTATTTTTCTATCTTTCCCATCAATCGTGTCTTTCTTCTTTATTTTCATAACTCTCACAAAATCTTGCCGCAAAGGATGGCTCTTCACCTGCTGCATACAGATGAGACAGATCTCCAAATCCATTGACGCGGAAGTAGGCGATCCCTTTTCTGCGCTCCTCCGTAATTACAGTTGTGACAGACGAAGGAAGCGCACAGAACCCATGCCATATTATCATTGGAGAAATTCCCAGAAGATGGCTTAACAGAACACTCTCCACACCAAAGTGACAGAAAAGTGCTATGGTATCATTATTACTTCTCTCTGCCCGGTAATAATTCTGTTCCCGCACATACCCATGAGAAGCGAGCAGCTTATCAAAAGCTTCTGCGACCCATTGGTATTCTTCCTTCACCTTTCCTGCGCGCATGGCATCTGTCTCTCCCCACATAGCCCTGTCATAATTTCTCTCCTCTGTCGTCCAATCCTGAGGAAGCCAGTCCCAGCTCACTGATTTATTCTTGGTATCTGGGCGGACAATCATTGGAGCAAACTCCCGAAGCCATTCACATTCCGTTGCTTTGCGCCCCATCTTTTTCAATGTCAACGCCGCTGTATCCTTTGCTCTCCCAAGCGGAGAGACATAAAATGCATCAATTTTTAACTTTGCAAGCCGCTCTGCTAGATAGGAAGCCTCCCGAAAACCTTTTTCTGTAAGAGAATCCACAGTATAATCTGGCTCTGCATGTCTGATAATAAGAAGCTTCATTGCTATATTCCCCTTTCTGCTACACACTTGTTAGATTATATCACACTATTTTCCAAATTCAAAGCCATTATTCACAACTTTTATCCTATCACAAAAACTTATATCAAATATAACGCTATACTTGACAGTGATAGACTCTTACTATATCATAATACTATATATAGAAAAATTATCTTGCTATTGAACAAAATACAGGTTTTGAAAAAATCTTGCGGAGAAATTTAATGAGAAAAAAAGAAAATATATCACAAATTAAATTGTCAGATTCACAAAAAGAAAATTTAAAAGCAGAAATAAAAGAATTCTATTACACAGAACGCGACGAGGAAATTGGTGTTATTGAACAACTACAATTATTGCGTTTATTTGAGGAGAAAATGGCTCCAATCATCTATAACAAAGCCCTTGACGACGCAAAAAAATGGTTTACTCAGATGATGGATAATATAGACACTGATTATTATACCTTATACAAAAATGAAGATTAGAAATTCTATAAAATATTTTCTAACTATTGTGGGATAATTAATAATACATGAAGAACGAATATACCCCCTTGTGTTTTTATACTTATAGCACCATTATATTTTTCGGCTACTGTTTTTATATTTGACAGACCTGTTCCTTTTTTAACTATATTATTTCCTTGATAATTATTTTCAATTTCCATCATAAGAAAATCTCCCTGTATGCGACCCGATATATAGATATATTTTTCTGTTCCAGCATCCATATTTTTACACGCATGAATTGCATTATCCAGAGCATTTGACAGTATAATACAAATATCTATATCACGCAGGCCACATGGATATGGCAGAAGCAGGGAACAGTTCACATCAATGCCCATGCTATTGGCAATGCCCAGCTTATTCCCTATCAAGATGTCCACCACTGGATTATTAGTGCTACATGGAAGCAACAATTCTTCTGCAATATCTTCCACATCTCCAATATAATGAATCGCCTGCTCCATTTTTCCTCCCTGCAAAAGTTCTTTTATCACAACCATATGATTTTTAATATCATGACGGAAAGACTTTGTTTTTTCATAATGGGACTTTGCATCCTCTACATACTGATTTAGAGAATGCTCTTTCTGCTCTAACAGAGATAGCTCTGTATTAAGCCGGAAGCTTTGTAACAGCTTTTCATAAGAAAATAGCGTGCAAAACAGGCTGGCTATCCCCAGAAATTGTATAATAAACATCTGACCATGGTTGATCATATATCCCGTCGTCCCATCACTCTCTATAACCTCCCAGCCATATACAACAGAATTAATATATTCTTCCATAATAAATATCATAAGAATCGGGATTAAAACCAGAAACATATGTTGTATTTCCGTGGTAGTATAACATGAAAAATGCCGATATACTATATAATAACAAAATCCCGCCAATATCAGCGATGTTATCTCACCAACCAGCATAAATACAATGCCTGCTGTACCATAAAAATTAGAAGATATAAGTGGATAGAAAATACTGAACAGAGACTTCATCATTCCATAACAAAGCTGCATAATCTCAACCACAAGCGCCGCATATAAAAAGGAGGACTTAAGGTCTGCTCGACAGATCAAAATCCCACCTGCTGTAAGCAAAAAGACAAACACCCCAAATCCGCCGATTGTACCAACTGAAATACAATGCATAATTAAAATAGTGCATACTGTAAATAGAAAATAAAAAGAAAGCTTTACTTTCCTTTTTAATATTCTCGTCAAAAAATAAAACTGAAAAAGCATCTCAACGCTTCCCATAATATATATATTAAAAAAATCCATATAATCGGCCATTTTACATACCCCATATGCAAAAATTTTTACATATTTTTCATATACTGTAAAACAACGTTGGAAAACTCTCTGCTCCGCAGCCGTGATACAGGAATTTCCTTGCCATCCTTCATATATGCAATACCATTTTTATAACCTTTTAAATACTTCAGATTAATCAGATAGCTCCTATGACATCGGAAAAAACGTTTATCTAGCTTGGTTTCCAGGTTCTCAATCCGATCGTAATAGTCAATAACTTCAGATGAAACTAAATTTAAATATATTTTCCGGTCTATAATCTCACAAAAAACAATATCATCAAAAGAAATAATCCGACTCTCATACCCCTTCTGGACAAGCAAGCTGGCTTTGCTGGCATTCTGTATGGAAGCATAAAGACGTTCCATCGTTTTTTCAAACTGTTTTTCTTCTATTGGCTTGACCAGATAATCATAAGCTTGTACCTCAAAAGATTGAAATACCATCTCCTTGAGCACCGTAATAAAAATCAGAATCCCTCGAAACTTGTTTGCCCTTAGTTTCCTTGCTGTTTCCATACCATCTATATTCTTCATCTGAATATCCAAAAATACAATATCTATCTGCCTATTATATCGCAATAGTTCTTCTCCACAGGGAAATAAAAGAATGGTGATCTCCATATTTTTTCTGCGAAAAAAATTGGAAACCATCCTCTGCAAATGGTCAGACATATATGCTTCATCATCACAAATTGCAATCTGGATCACACGATCACCTCCCAGCTATTATTCAAACAAACCACCATTTGTTGTTTATCTTATCATAGATACCAATTCCATTTAAAGATAACTTTAAAGCTATAGGTAATATAATAATATGTCAGATATTTTATTATACTTTACCCGAACTATCAAGACAATCTTGTTGTCGTGAAATGCAATCCAGATGCTGTATAAGGTTTTATAGACTTTGTATATCTTCTATACTTCCAGTGTCATTTTTGAAGGTCCGCAATTACAAAGCTGAAATCAAAAAAGAATCCATAATATTATTATAGCCTGTTATTTAATATCGGATTTTTTCTGTATTGCATTGGTGTTACACCAAATTGTTTTTTGAATGAGGTCTGGAAATGACTTTGGCTAGCAAAACATAGATAATTGCTGATGGTGCTCAATGGTTTGTTCGTATATTGTAAAAGTTTCCGACCTTCTTCCAGCTTACATCGCGCAATAAAAGCTCCGACAGAAAAACCAAGCTCTTTTTTAAAATATGCTGAAAAATAGGATCGACTGAATCCCACATGGCCTGCCACATCTGCCACTGTGATGTGTCTGTTTGTATTTTGCTGAATGAATTGGATGGCTTTTTGCAACTGGTCATTGGATGTAGTCGGAAGTTTTATTTCATATACTTTTTTTGCAAAGGTGTACCCAATTTTAGAAAGCAGTGCATATAAATCATTTATATTCTGCATTTCATTGGCAGACTTTAAGAATCGATCCGAAAGCTGGTAGGCTGTATCATAATCTAGGCCACCATCGATTGCTGCACGCGTAGACAAAGTTGTAGTGATGATAATGGCATTTTTTAATTGCTGTAGGGCAGTACTTCCCGTAATGCCTACATTATAAATAGCGATATTTTCCTGAATCTCTCGAAACCCATCTGGGTTCCCGGAACGTATCAGATTTAACACAGTACCTTCGATTTCATAAGACCTATTATGCATAAAATCTTCATTTTTTTGATAACCTTCCTCTGCCAACGAAGATGCATCTGAAAGCATGGTAGTTTCAATAGGAAGAAAATCATAAATAGAGAGCTTTTCGCCATACAGACAGTAATTGATAAAAGCTAGTTTTGTAATAAACGTTGTTAGGGAAATCTGTGGGATTTTCCCAATAAATTTCTGAAAACAACTGGTTTCACTGGCACAGATTACATAATCCTTATATAATCTGACAAGGTCAGGGCCTTCAAATGGTATATCACCAACTGGTCCAAAAATCAAGAAGGAATCCGATATTTCATCTAAAACCAGACCACCAAAATGAACACCATATTCTGTTGAAATATAAGATATCTTTTTATTGCTGAATAGAAGATCGGTGTATTTTTTTGGTGGAAAGGTTAATTCTGTTTGCTCAGGGACGCAGAATACCATTTGTCCCTGGCGATATAAATATACTGGGATATTACAGTCTAAGTAATACATATATATAAAATCTTGAATATTATATTTGGCATCCATACTTATATCCTCACATTTAAAAAGTAGACTGTTTTTGTGCCTAAAGATGGTTTCAATAAATATATATAATTTTAGCAAAAAAAGAAAAAACTGTCGAGCATAAGAAAGTACAAAAACATAAAAAAAAGAACAAATATTGAATATTTTATTTTCCTTAAACGATATAATCAAAAAAATGAATGGAGGAGCAGATATGCAACAGAAAGAAATTAAGGATCTGGTTTCAAAAATGACATTGGAAGAAAAAGCAGGGATGTGCTCTGGTGCCGATTTTTGGCATCTAAAAGGAGTGGAAAGGTTGGGTATCCCTTCTGTCATGGTAACGGATGGCCCTCATGGTCTGCGCAAGCAAGACGGGGAAGGGGATCATCTAGGTATTAACAAAGGCAAAAAAGCTGTTTGTTTTCCGGCGGGATGTGCAACAGCATCTAGTTTTGACAGAACCCTTATCCAAAAATTGGGAGAAACTATTGGTCAAGAATGTCAGGCTATGGGAGTTAGCACAATTTTGGGACCTGCCATGAATATCAAACGATCCCCGTTGTGTGGGCGCAATTTTGAATATTATTCTGAAGATCCTTATGTTTCCTCGGAGCTGGCGGCAGCTATGATAAAAGGAGTGCAGAGTAAAAATGTGGGAACAAGTGCAAAGCACTTTGTAGCCAATAACCAAGAAAAACGCCGGATGACAAATTCTTCGGAAGTGGATGAGAGGACTTTGCGCGAGATATACCTTGCTTCTTTTGAAGGTGCGGTTAAAAAAGCAAAACCATGGACAATAATGAGTTCCTACAACCGCATAAACGGGAACTACGTTGGCGACAGCAGGGAATATCTTACTGACATACTCCGAAAAGAATGGGGATTCAATGGTTATGTGGTATCGGATTGGGGAGCTGTCAACGACCGTGTACAGGCACTTGTAGCTGGGCTTGATTTGGAAATGCCATCCAGTAATGGAATAAATGACTCTTTGATTGTACAGGCTGTCCGGGATGGTAAAATCGCAGAATCTCTAGTAGATGAAGCATGTGAAAGGATTCTGAACATCATTTTCAAATATGTGGAAAATAGGGATGACACCGCTGTGTTTGATTATGAAAAGGATCATCATACTGCAGCGGAAATAGCCGCAGAGTGTATGGTTTTGTTAAAAAATGATGAACAGATCCTTCCTCTGGATATTCGGCGAAAAATAGCGTTTATTGGCAAATATGCTGAACAGCCAAGATATCAAGGAGGCGGCAGTTCACATATCAACAGCTGGAAAGTGGAATCCGCGTTGGAAGCAGTAAAAAGTATTGCAGAAGTCACTTATGCCAAAGGGTATGACGATGCAGAAGATGTTGTAGATGAAAAATTACAAGCACAAGCAATACATATGGCAGCAGAAGCAGATGTGGCAGTTATATTTGCCGGGCTGCCGGATAACTTTGAATCAGAAGGCTATGACAGGAAACACATGGATATGCCCAAATGCCAGAATATGCTGATAGAAGAGATCTGCAAGGTACAGGAAAATGTTATTGTTGTACTACATAATGGTTCCCCAGTACGGATGCCGTGGAAAGACAAAGTAAAAGGGATTCTGGAAGCATATCTGAGTGGAGAAGCAGTCGGTAGAGCAGAGGTTGACATTCTGTTTGGCAAAAAAAATCCAAGCGGACGCTTAGCAGAGACATTCCCTATGCTCATAGAGGATACACCATGCTATTTAACCTACGGAAAAGGAAGAGATGAAGCAATGTACCAGGAAGGGGTGTTTGTAGGATACCGTTATTATACATCACGGGATATAAAAACAGCATTTCCATTCGGTCATGGTCTATCCTATACAACATTTCGCTATAGCAAGCTAGAAACAAATAAAGAACAGTTAGATGATACAGAAACGCTGCGAGTTAGAGTCAATGTAAAAAATACAGGCCGTAGGGCAGGCAGGGAAGTAGTCCAGCTTTATATTGCCCCAGTGGATAGTGATGTGGTACGACCGGTACGGGAGCTCCGTGGATTTGAGAAAATCTCGTTAGCATGTGGGGAGGAAAGCACTGTGACATTTACACTGGATATGCGTGCTTTTGCATACTGGAACACACAGATTCATGACTGGTATGTGGAAGATGGCAATTATAAAATCCAGATTGGACGCAACGCAGATGAGATTGTAATGGAAACAGTAGTTCATGTTCATGGTACAAAAGAAATACCAAAGGTGTACTCATGGAATTCCTGTCTCGGAGAACTGATGCGTGATCCTCATGCACAGGAGATCATGAAACCTCTCATGCAAGGTATGGTACAAGGCAGCAATCTCGAAGAAACAGATTCCTCAGGTGTAATAAACAGTGAAATGATGACTGCTATGTTAGAAAATATGCCACTGCGCCAGCTTTTGAGCTTTATTCCGGGGATGAATCGTGAGATGTTGGAGCAAATGATTCACTCGTTAAATGCATAATACAAAAAAGAATACGGAGGGGAAAAATATGGCAAGAAAAAAAGAATTAGGTCTGGATTCCATGGGTGTCCAGAAAACTATGCGGTTGACAGATTATCTTGGGGATGGCATAGGGCAGATTCCTCTGAATATTATGAGCAATCTTGTTGGACAGCTTACTTACTTCTATACAGAAAAGGTCGGTCTGGCTGCAGGTATGGTAGCTACTATGCTGTTAATTGCAAAGGTTGTAGATGCTTTCTCAGACCTGATTATGGGGAAGCTCATGGACGCTGGACATTCACCAAAGGGAAAATGCCGTCCATGGTTCCTTAGGATGACTATTCCATCTGCGGTTGCCATTATTATGTTATTTACCGTGCCGGGGCAAGCACCAAGCGGCCTTCAGATGGCATATGTACTGATCACAAATATCCTTGTAACAGCTGTAGTTTATACTGCAGTCGTAATCCCTTATGGCGCATTGATGTCCATACGCACAGAAAGCTCAGAGGAACGTGGAAAAATGGGTACTTTCCGCGCAGCATTTGGGTACATAGCGGGCATGGTGATTGCAATCCTTCTTGTGCCAATTACAAATGCTTTGGGTGGAAACCAATCAGCATGGATTAAGATAGCCGTGGTTTTTGCTCTGATTTCCATGCTGTCTCTGCTCATTTTATACAAAGTAACTAAAGAAACCAAAGGAGGAGGTGCAGATACTGTCACACAACAGGACAACAAAGATGAAAATGTACCATTTGCGGAAGCCATTGGGATGCTGTTCAAAAATAAATACTGGGTACTTATGCTATTCTGTCAGCTTTTCATGAATATATCATATGGTCTCAGCACTTCTGGAGGAACTTATTACTGCAAGTATATTCTTGGGAATGATAACATGGTAGCTCTTCTTGGAGCAGTCGGACTGATCCCCACATTCCTTGGCTTTGCACTTACTGGACCGATGGCAAGCAAACTTGGCATGACAAAAACATGTATGGTTTCTTGTATCCTTGGAATGTCTGCCTGCATGGTAAGGGTATTTACACCATACAGCCTTATCACTACTCTTGTGTGTGGCTGCTTTACAACATTCGCAAATATTCCACTCATGTGCCTATTTGGTGCAATGGTAAACAACTGTGTGGAATATAACGACTGGAAATATGGAAAACGTATTGTGGGTATGACAAATAGCGCAAATTCCTTTGGCTGTAAGATTGGCTCTGGGATTGGCGGTTCTTTGATCGGATGGTTGCTAGCGCTAGGAGGCTATGAGGCAGCTTTGGAAATGCAACCTGCCTCTGTAAATACGGTAATTTTCGCTTTTTCAATCTATATTCCACTGGCGTTGTTTGTCATCATGTTTGTCTTACTTTTAAAAAATGACCTAGAGAAACAGTATCCGCAGATTATGTCTGAAATACAGCAAAGAAAAACAGCAAAGGAAAATAATTAGTAGGAGGATTTAGGATGAAATTATACGATTTACGGACAGAATACCGCAAAAATCCGATTGGACTTGACATAAAGCGTCCACGATTTTCATGGAAGATGAAATCTGAAGAACGAGACACTGTGCAAAAATCTTATCATATCATCGTTTCCAAAGCGGGAAAGACTGTATGGGACAGTGGTACTGTGGCAAGCAGCGAATCTGTTTTGATACCATATAATGGAGAAAATCTGCAATCTGAAGCTGTATATGTTGTCTATGTGGAAGTTCAGGATAATCATGGAAACAGTGCAAAGGACGAAATGTCATTTGAAACAGGGATTTTTGATGGAAAAGATTTTTCAGCAGAGATGCTCACCCATGATTTTCCAGAAGAAGAAACGGCTTGTCCTGTTTTTTGGAAAGAATTTTCTCTGGATAAGCCTGTTGCACGGGCAAGGGTTTACGCAACTGCACATGGTGTGTATGAGATGTGTTTAAATAACATCAAAGTTGGGGATTTTTATATGGCTCCAGGCTGGACAAGCTATCATAACCGCCTGCAGTATCAAGTTTACGATATTACTAAAATGCTCAAAACGGAAAACCGGATTGAGATGACAGTCGGCAACGGTTGGTATAAAGGAATACTGGGATTTACCTGCCGGCCGAACATCTATGGTAACAAAACAGGTGCTTTTGTTGAAATTCATATTGTTTATCAGGATGGGAGCAAGGAAACTATAAAGACAGATGAAAGCTGGAAGGTACGAACAGGGGAAATCCGTTACAGCGAGATCTACATGGGTGAAACGATCGATACAAATACAATGGATGTACATGAGGGAACTGTTTCTGTCAAAGAGCTTGACAAATCAATTCTCACAGCCCAAGAGAATGAACCAGTACGGATTACAGAACGGATACTTGCACGAAAACTGATTACAACCCCAAAAGGGGAAAAGCTCGTGGACTTTGGGCAGAATATTACTGGATTTGCAGAGATAAAAGTACATGGGAAGAAAGGGCAAAAAATTATAATCCGCCATGCAGAGGTACTGGATAAGGATGGAAACTTTTATCCAGAGACGCTCCGTCAGGCAAAGTCTGTGGATACTTATATCTGCAATGGAGAAAAACAGATTTTTCGACCGCATTTCACTTTCCATGGATTCCGCTATATCTGTATAGAGGGGATGGAGGAGCTTTCTCTGGAACAATTTACTGCCTGCGTCCTTCATTCCGACATGGAAAAAACAGGAAATTTCACTTGTTCAAACCGCAAGGTAAACCAGCTACAGTATAATATATCATGGGGACAGAGGGATAATTTTCTTGACATTCCCACAGACTGCCCACAGAGGGATGAGCGTCTTGGATGGACGGGAGACGCGCAGATCTTTTCATGGACAGCTGCCTTCAACCGCAATACAGCACTATTCTTCACCAAATGGATGCATGATGTAGCGGCAGAATCCTCACCAGAAAAAGGAGTTCCTCATGTAGTGCCAGACATCCTTGGGCAATACAGTGCTTCGGCATGGAGTGACGTGGCAGTCATTATTCCATGGGTAGTATATCAGGTTTATGGCGATCTACGGATTTTGGAAGAAAATTGGACATGTATGCATGAATGGGTTGACTATATCAAGAATCATTGTAATAAAAATGGTTTATGGCAAACAGGGTTCCAGTATGGTGATTGGCTGGCACTTGACAAAGAAGAAAGTGCAGATCGAACAGGAGCTACCGATAAATATATGATAGCTAATGCCTATTACCTTTATGTAACGGATCTAGTACGCCAAACAGCAACCGTGCTTGGTAAAGTAGATGAGGCAGAGAAGTATCAAAAACTTTATGCTTCTACTCTTGAAGCATTTCGCCAAGAATACTATACACCAACTGGAAGAATTGTCAGTGAGACACAGACAGGTGCAGTGTTGTCACTGTATTTTAACCTTGCAAGGGAAAAAGACAGGGAAAGAATTTTACAGACGCTGCTTAGCAATATCGAAAACCACAAAAATCATCTTTCCACTGGGTTTGTTGGAACCCCATATATCTGTCATGCACTTTCAGAAAATAATGCACATGACATGGCTGCTACACTTTTTATGAAAGAAGATTATCCTTCCTGGCTCTATGCAGTAAACATGGGCGCGACTACCATTTGGGAACGGTGGGATTCTATCAAACCAGATGGTACATTTGATGAGTCTGGAATGAATTCCTTAAACCATTATGCATATGGCTCCATTGGAAACTGGATATATCAGAAAGTAGCCGGACTATCACACCTTATGCCGGGATATAAAAAATTTCAGATAAAGCCGATGTTCGTTAAGGGAATTGAGGAAGCAGAGATAGAATTTGAATCTGTTTATGGGAAAATTGAAAGCCGCATAAGTTGCAGAGATGGGAAAATTCATCTACATGTAACTGTTCCAGCCAATACCTCTGCCGTGATTTACATGCCAGAACAGGAAGGCTGTGTGGAAGTTGGATCAGGTGTCTATGATTATGACTATGATACCCAAACAAGCCTTGCTTATGAGCGTTTCAGCATGAATAGCACCTTTGGGGAAGTTTTGGAACAATCCCTTGCAGTGGAGATGTTCAATCAGATGGTTCCTGGGATGTTAGACAATCCTATGCTTCAGTTTGCTTATCAGATGACACTTTCGGAAATGCTCAATGTAGCACCAGAAGCACGACCGATATATGAGGCAGTTGTCCGAGCACTCAATAAACAGGAGAAAAATGCTGGATAACGCGAAGAAAAGACAAGAGACAATCTGAAATTTTAAAGTACAATAAATGGTAAATACAAACTCATCTCTTTTCGTATAGATTTTTATTTGGATGTTAAAATTATATTGTGAAGAGTATACTGTATACAAAATATAGTTATCGCTTATTTGTATATAGGAGAATCATGTTCGAGACAG
>CAMUFS010000023.1 GCA_947088195.1 uncultured Clostridia bacterium | reverse complement strand
AGCAGCAGTGGGAATTTTAGTCTCGGTAATAGGACAGGTTTTAAAGCACAGTGGAAGGGAAGAACATGCTTTTTTGACAAGTCTTGCCGGTCTGATTCTAGTTTTATTTTGGATTGTGCCATATATTTATGACCTATTTGAGACGATCAAGGCATTGTTTTCATTATAGATAAGGGAGGAGCTTTATGGTTTCAGCAGCAATCCTTGGAATTGCAGCAATGCTTTTGGCAATTCAGCTTAAAAATATGAAAAGTGAGCTGTGGATATATGTGGCTCTCGCCGCTACTATAATTATATTTTCCTATGGGGTGGATAAGCTTAGTGTTGTGCTTAAGATGGTGGACAAGCTGACAGGGTATTTAAATCTTCCCTCTGCTTATATAGGAATCTTAATGAAGATGGTGGGGATCACTTATATCTGTGAGTTTGCTTCTGCCCTTTGCAAGGATGGAGGATACCAGTCAATAGCAGCACAGCTGGAAACCTTTGGAAAGCTGTCTATATTGGCTGTCAGTGCACCTGTGATTTTGTCACTTTTTGAGACGATTGAAAGCCTTCTTGGATAAAGGAAATGGAAATGAAAAAAAGGCTGTTGTTCTGTATAGTAGTAACGGGAATTTTTGTTTTTCTGATTGGAATCTACACGCCAGCCATTGCAGCAGAAGCGCTGTCAGATTATGACTTTACAGAGCTTCAGTCTGTGATTGATGAAATTTTTAAGAAGGAAGGGCTGAATTTTGTAGATCTGGTCAAAAAAACATTAAAGGGGGAGCTGTCTGTAAAAGAGATTGCTTCCATGCTATTAGAGGCATGTGTTGGTGAGATAACGGCAAGCAGGCGTGCGATGCTGCTGATATTGGGGATAGGGATCATGGCGGCTGTCTTTCATAATATTGCCTTGGCATTTGAGAATCGGCAGATAGCAGACACTGGATTTTTTGTGACTTACCTTGCCTTTTTAAGTATAACAGCGCTGTCTTTTATGGAAGGGTGCCAGATTGCGGAGGAGCTGCTTTATCGTTTGGAGCTATTTATGAGAGCGTTAATCCCTGCATTTTTTTTAGCTGTCAGTGTATCCGCAGGTAGTGTCAGCGCCATAGGCTTTTACAAGCTTATGCTGGTGCTGTTAAGTCTGGCAGATAGTTTTTTGCTTCGATTACTTTTGCCAATTATCAAGCTGTCGGTGGTGATTATGCTGGTCAATTATATAACGAAGGAAGAGATGCTGTCCAGATTGTCAAAATTATTTCAGACAATCGTATCCTGGAGCCTGAAAGGGATGCTAACGCTAGTGATTGGAATGAATACAATGCAGGGGCTGGTTCTCCCGACGGTGGACAAGATGAAGCTTTCTGTGTTACAAAAAACAGTGTCCGTGCTTCCGGGAATTGGGAACAGTGCGGAGGCAGTGGCACAGCTTATGGCACAATCCGGGGAGATAATAAAAAATGGGATAGGAACGGCGGCTTTTTTTCTAATTGTGGCGATTGTGGCTGTCCCAGTGGGAAAGCTGGGTATATTAATTCTAATGTATCAATTAAGCTGTGCAATGCTGCAGCCAGTGTCAGATAAAAGAATGGTGGAGGCACTCGCAGCCGTGTGTGAGGGAAGCCGCTATCTATTACAATTAGTTGCCACAACGGGGATACTTTATCTTGTAACAATCGCAGTGGTATGTGCTTCCACATAAAAAATGAGGGTACGAATATGCAAGGTCTTATCACATGGGTAAAAGGAATTGTCTGTTATAGTATTCTGACGGCAGTGTTCTCTGAGCTTTTGCCATCAAAATATTACAAATATATAAAGCTTTATATGGGGCTTTTATTTATTTTGCTTTTTTTATCTCCAGTGGTGAAGCTATTTCATCTAGAAGATGTGATGGAGGATTTTTTTAACAAGGAAAGTTTAAAGATCGAGTTGGCGGATAAAAGCTTTGAGCTGGAATTAAAACAGCAGGAAATATATGAGGAGCTTCTTAAGGAGTATAACCAACAGCTTACAGAGGAGCTTTCTTTATTTTTGGAGGAGCGAGGCTATCAGCTTGTCTCAACGGAGCTTGTGTGGAATGAGGATACAGAGAGTAAAACATTTGGGGAAGTCGCGGCGCTCAAGCTTACGGTGGGATATGAGGGAGACAAAAATACAGATATTTATGTGGATCGTATACAGGTGGAGGTATTTCAAAGGCAGAAGGAGAACGGGGAGGAAAAAGCTTTGAAAAATGAGCTGGCCAACTTCTATAATATAGATGCATCTAATATAAATGTTAGTATACAGGGAGGTGGGGACAGATGAAGGCTTCCCTGTCATCCATAAAAAAGATAGGACTTAATAAGCTGCTGCTGATTCTTCTTGCGGGCGTGGCGCTTATTGTGATCGCGGCTCCCATGGAGGATAGAGGTGAGAAAAATGAGACAGTAAAACAGGAAGAGACACTGGTGGTGACAGAGGAAACGTATGAGGAGCTTTTGGAGAAACGGCTGACGGAGGTGCTGTCCTGTGTGGAGGGTGTGGGAAAAACAAAAGTGATGATAACGATGAAAGCGACCGGGGAGAAGATCGTTTTAAAGGAAACACCATACACACGCAGCGAGACATCAGAAATTGACAGTGAGGGAGGGAGCAGAGATGTAAGGGAGCTGTCGCAGTCCGATGCGGCTGTATACATAGAGGGAAGCGACGGAAGCAGAACACCATATGTCGTGCAGGAGACAAATCCTCGTATTGAGGGTGTTATCGTGATAGCTGAGGGAGGGAGCGATATTTATACGGTGAAGGAAATTATAGAAGCAGTATCGGCATTATTTGACGTGCCGAGCCATAAAATAAAAGTGATGAAAATGAAGGAGGGAGCATCTTGAAACAGCTTGTCAAAAAAAATCAATTTATTATTACAGCTCTGGCAATTATGATCGCCATTGCGGGATATTTAAGCTACGCACAGAAAACTGGGGAGAATAATCAGTTTCTGGCAGTCAACAATATGGAGAAGGATAATGGAATTAATCTCAATGATATATCAGAGGAGGATATTCTCGCTGAGAATCAGGCATTGAATGAGGCGCAGAAGAATGAGCAGCTTGTAAGCAATGAAGCACAGACAACCGTCGCTGGAAATGAGGAAGAGAGCAAGGAGGACGTTTTAAAGGAGATAGATAGCCTGGATGTGGATCTGGAAAATACTGGGACAGCGGATAATCCCGGAGATGCTGTGCTGACCATAGGAACGAACAGCCTTGCCATGATCACAGAGATCAAGCTTAACAGAGAGCAGGTGCGCGCGGCAAATAAAGAAACGCTTATGAATATTATTGATAATGCCAATATTACAGATGATCAGAAGCAAAATGCAATCAGTGAGCTTTTGGAGAGCACGACCATCAGTGAGAAGGAGGCAGCCGCCGAAATGCTTTTGGCAGCCAAGGGTTTTTCTGATGTGGTGGTAAGCATCACGGAGGATACTGTGGATGTGGTGGTAAATCAGAGCAATCTGTCTGATGCAGAGCGTGCCCAGATAGAGGATATTGTTAAGCGCAAGACAGAGGTGTCGGCAGACAAGATTGTAATAACTCCGATTTTAGATACAAAATAGTTTGCAAAAAATACATAACTTGGTTATAATAAGGATAAACGATGTAGGAGGTTATAACCATGGAACAGGATAATAGAGGTACTCATAGAATATACGAGAATGGCAAAGTAGGAGAAGTGCAGATTGCAGATGAGGTTGTGGCTATTATAGCTGGGCTTGCGGCGACTGAGGTGGAGGGTGTCTCTGCCATGGCTGGAAATATCACAAATGAGCTGGTCGGCAAGCTTGGCATGAAAAATCTCTCAAAGGGTGTTAGAGTGGAGGTCCTTGAGGGTGCGGTTTCCGTGGAGCTTGCGCTGCATATGCAATATGGTTATAATATACCTGCTGTTTCTGCCAAGGTTCAAGATAAGGTCAAGACAGCGATAGAAAATATGACCGGGCTCTCTGTTTCTGATGTGAATATCAGGATTGCGGGAGTGGACCTTGAAAAGAGCAAGTAGGATACCAGAAAAAAAGGAGTCTTGCTAAAGACTCCTTTTTTCTTGATGCACGCAGGTGCCCAGAGAAAAGTGTGAGAACAATAGATAGAGGGTTGGCATGACAAGAAGAAATTTGAGAGAGCATACATTTTTATTATTATTTCAGAGAGAGTTTTATCCATTGGAGGAGATGGAGGGACAGATTGCACTTTATCTGTCCTTGGAGGATCAAGAAAAGCTGGATGAGAAGGATAAGGAGGAGATCCGTGCGCGCGCAAGGGAGGCAGCGGGGAAGACAGAGATCTTAGACGGGCGGATCAATGCTGTGGCAGAGGGCTGGAAGGCAGGAAGAATGGGCAAGGTGGAGCTTACAATTCTGCGTCTTGCCCTATTTGAGATCTTGTTTGATGAAAATGTTCCGCAGGGAGTTGCCATCAATGAGGCTGTGGAGCTGGCAAAGAAATTTGGAGGGGATGATTCCCCGGCATTTGTAAATGGAATTTTAGGAAAGCTGGCGGCACAGCAGGAGGGCTGATATGGCGAGCATATATTCTGTTTCGCAGGTCAATGCTTATATTAAAAATATGTTTTCGCAGGATTTTATGTTGATGCGCATCCTTGTGAGAGGCGAGGTGTCCAACTGTAAATATCATTCCTCCGGGCATATTTATTTTACCGTAAAAGATGAAAAGGCTGCCATTGCCTGTGTGATGTTTGCGAATAACAGAAGGGGGCTTGCCTTCACATTAAAAGAGGGACAGCGGATTGTTGCAGAGGGAAGCGTGAATGTCTACGAGCAGAATGGCACATATCAGCTCTACGCAAAGAAGATCACTTTGGATGGAACAGGGCTTTTATATCAGCAGTTTGCAGAGATGAAGGTAAGGCTTGAGGAGATGGGAATGTTTGCAGAGGAATACAAAAGACCCATCCCGCGCTATGCCATGCGGATTGGAATTGTGACAGCAGCGACAGGAGCGGCGATTCGAGATATTGTGACTGTGGCGAAACGGCGGAATCCCTATGTGCAGCTCTATCTATATTCTGCGTTGGTTCAGGGTGAGGGCGCGAAGGAAAGTATTGTGCATGGCATTGAGATACTGGATGAGATGGGACTGGATGTGTTGATTGTGGGGCGCGGCGGCGGTTCGATCGAGGATCTGTGGGCATTTAATGAGGAATGTGTGGCGAGGGCAATTTTTTCTTGTCATACGCCGGTGATCTCTGCGGTAGGGCATGAGGTGGATGTCACAATCGCAGATTTTGTCGCGGATCTAAGAGCACCCACACCATCAGCAGCGGCAGAGCTTGCCGTGTTTGATTATCATGCTTTTGAGGAGAGATTGTGGGTTTACAAGAGCACGCTTAGGTCTGTTATGGAGCAGAAATTACAGAAAAGCCGGATGCGTTTAGAACAAAAAGAATTACAGCTTAAGCTTGCAAGCCCAGAAAATCGAATTTTTCACAAAAGGCAGCGCCTGATTGCACTTGCGGACAAGCTAGAACAGAGAATGGAAGGTCTGATGTCCGATAGAAGACACAGGCTCTCATTATATGCACAGAAGCTTAATGGTTTGTCACCACTTGTCAGTTTAGAGAGAGGCTATTCTTACGTGCAGAATCAGGAGGGGCATGTGGTGCGCTCCGTCAGTCAATTAAAAGAAGGGGAAGAAATAAGCCTTAGGCTTTTGGAAGGAAGTGCAAGGGCAGTTGTCACAAAATTGTTTGACGATCAGAAATGAGGATTATCATGAGGAAAAAAGCGGAGAAGCAAGAAGAGAAGGAGAGTCTTGAAGAGTTATTTTCTGACCTTGAGAAGGTGCTGGGAAGCTTAGAGGATGAGAGTGTGAGCATAGAAGAGGCATTTGCCTTGTATCAGAAGGGCATCACTATGGTAAGGCAGTGCAATGAGCGGATTGACCGGGTGGAGAAGGAATTGAAGCTTCTCAATGAAGTTGGTCAAGATGAGGAGAACGGCCATGAATAAATGGGATCAGGATGAATTTAAGCGCGAGCTTATCAAGCGCACAGAGAAGATTGAGCTTGTGATACAGGCATATCTGCCAAAGGAGGAAGGATTTCAGAAAACAGTGCTGGAGGCGATGAACTACAGTATGCTTGCCGGCGGAAAGCGTCTGCGCCCCATGCTTTTATTGGAGTCTAACCGACTGTTTGGCGGGGATGAAGCACTTGCAGAGCCATTTATGGCAGCGATTGAGATGATACACACCTACTCGCTTGTCCATGATGATCTGCCGGCGATGGACAACGATGAATTTCGCAGGGGAAAACAGACGACACATATTCGGTATGGCCATGCAATGGGAATCCTTGCGGGGGATGCGCTGCTTAATTATGCGTTTGAGACAATGGCGGAGGCGGTGGAGCTTGCAAAGCGATTGCCTGCAAAGGAGTATTATCCTGCACTGGAGAGAATCCTTCTGGCGCAGAAGCTTCTTGCAAAAAAATCTGGAATATATGGTATGGTAGGCGGGCAGACTGCTGATGTGGAGGCAACAGAAAAACAAGAACGACTGACGCCGGAAAAGTTAGATTTTATTTACCATCTAAAGACGGGAGCACTGATCGAGGGTGCTATGATGGCGGGTGCAGCACTTGCAGGGGCATCCCCGGACGAGCTTGCAAGGGTGGAGGAGCTTGCGTCAAAGGTAGGGCTTGCTTTCCAGATTCAGGATGATATTTTGGATGTGACAAGCACGGCGGAGGTTCTTGGAAAACCAGTGTTTAGCGATGAGAGGAATCAGAAGACAACCTATGTGACATGTAGAGGAGTGGACGAGTGCAGAAGGCTTGTGGAGGAGATTTCCAAGGAAGCATTATCGGATCTTTCTGCGCTTGGCGGACGACAGAATGAATTTTTAAGGCAGCTTCTGATATGGCTGATTATCAGGGAAAAATAGAAGGAGTTAGCATGCTTTTAGATTCAATTAATAAGGCAAATGATATAAAAAAGCTGCATAAGGAAGAGTACGAAGCACTAGCGCAGGAGATACGTGATTTTTTGATTCATAAGATAAGCATTTCCGGTGGTCATCTGGCGTCCAATCTGGGAGTGGTGGAGCTTACCATGGCAATGCATCTGGTGTTAGAGCTTCCTGAGGACAAGATTATCTGGGATGTGGGACATCAGTCTTACACACACAAGCTTTTGACCGGAAGGCGTGATGGTTTTGATGAGCTTCGAAGATATGGCGGGATCAGTGGGTTTCCAAAGCGCAGGGAGAGTAGGTGCGATGCTTTTGACACGGGCCATAGCTCCACCTCCATATCAGCGGGGCTTGGCTATGTGGAGGCAAGTCGGATACAGGGAAAGAATAATACCATTATCTCGGTGATTGGCGATGGTGCTCTGACAGGTGGCATGGCGTATGAGGCACTGAACAATGCCTCACAATGCAAGAGAAATTTTATCATTATTTTAAATGATAATGAGATGTCCATCTCGCGCAATGTGGGTGGTATGTCAAGTTATCTGAGCGGGCTGCGCGCAGGAAAGCTCTATAATAATTTAAAAGCGGGTGTGATGAATGGCCTAAATCATATCCCAATTTATGGGGAGCGTATGATAGAGAGAATACGGAGAACCAAGAGTGGCATTAAGCAGCTTTTAATACCGGGCATGTTGTTTGAGGATATGGGGATCACTTATTTAGGGCCTGTGGACGGGCATGATATTACACAGCTCACCAAGCTTATAAAAGAGGCAAAAAATCTAGATCATGCAGTGCTTTTGCATGTGCTGACGAAAAAGGGAAAAGGATATGAGCCGGCAGAGAAGCATCCTTCCCGTTTTCATGGAGTGGAGCCATTTTCGGTGGAGACAGGGCTGCCGCTTAAGAAAAAGCAGGGACCTAATTATACAGATGTATTTTCCTCCTCCATGGTGCGTTTGGCGGAGAAATATCCAGAGCTTGTGGCGATCACGGCAGCAATGCCAGATGGAACGGGACTTCGCAAGTTTCGGGAAAGGTATCCACGCAGATTTTTTGATGTTGGGATTGCGGAGGAGCATGCGGTCACCTTTGCGGCGGGTATGGCAGCGGCGGGCATGAAGCCAGTGGTGGCAATCTATTCCTCCTTTTTGCAGAGAGCCTATGATCAGATTATCCATGATGTCTGTATACAGAATCTCCCCGTGATCTTTGCGGTGGACCGCGCGGGTGTTGTGGGCAGCGATGGAGAGACACATCAGGGAATTTTTGATCTCTCTTTTCTGTCCAATATTCCAAATATGAATATTTTTGCCCCTATGAATAAATATGAGCTTGCCGATGCTCTCTGCTTTGCTATGGAATTAAGTGCACCACTTGCCATCCGCTATCCACGTGGGGCAGCGTGGGATGGTTTAAAAGAGTTTCGCGCGCCAGTGGAATTTGGCAAGAGCCAGATCCTTTATAAAGAGCGCAGCATTGCGCTCCTTGCCGTTGGAAGCATGGTGAGGACGGCAGTGGAGGTAAGAGAGCAGTTAAAGAAAGAAGGCTACTGTATTACCATCGTGAATGTGCGCTTTGTGCTGCCATTGGATCAAAATTGCTTGGATGAGCTGTCAAGGGATCATGAATTGTTTGTCACAATGGAAGAAAATGTGTTGAACGGCGGGTTTGGCGTGAAAGTAACACGCTATGCGGAGGAAAATGAATTGCCTGTTCATGTTATGAATGTGGCGCTTCCCAATATCTATATGGAACATGGCAGCGTAGATTTGTTGAAAAAAGAGGCAGGCATTGACGCGGAGACAGTGAAAAAACGGATACGGAAATATTGGACGGAAAAATACGGGAAGATATGGGGAAATAGGGCATGAAAGAGCGGCTTGATATACTGTTGGTTAAGAGAAATCTTGCGCCGTCCAGAGAGAAGGCAAAGGCGATTATTATGGCGGGAAGCGTCTTTGTGGATGGAATCAGGGAAGATAAAGCAGGGACAATGTTTGAGGAAACTGTCCCGATCGAAGTGAGAGGAAGCACACTACAATACGTAAGCCGTGGCGGGCTTAAGCTTGAGAAGGCAGTAAAGGCATTTTCCCTGACGCTTGAGGGAATGATTTGCATGGATGTCGGTGCATCGACGGGCGGTTTTACAGATTGTATGTTGCAAAATGGCGCCAGCAAAGTGTATGCCGTGGATGTGGGACATGGACAGCTTGACTGGCGGCTTCGCAATGACAGCCGTGTGGTCTGCATGGAACGAACCAATATCCGCTATATCACAGAACAGGCAGTGAGCGATCGCATAGAATTTGTCTCCATTGATGTGTCATTTATCTCTCTCACGAAAGTACTTCTTCCTGTGAAGGCGCTGCTTTCTGAGGATGCACAGCTTGTGTGCCTGATTAAGCCTCAATTTGAGGCAGGGCGGGAGAAAGTAGGCAAAAAAGGCGTGGTCAGGGACCCAGAGGTTCACGCAGAGGTCATTGATAAAGTTGCAGATTACGCGAAAGAAATTGGGTTTGTATGGTTAGGGCTTGATTTTTCCCCAGTTAAGGGACCAGAGGGAAATATTGAGTATCTGCTTTATCTTGGAAATGGCGAAGAAAAGTCAGAGGAGAGTGGATTACCTGTGGAGGCTGTGGTCGAGATGGCACATAAAAGCCTTGACTGAGTAGTGCGGTGAGATAAGAGGAACGATGGATAGATATGGTATTATCACAAATGTAGAAAAAGATAAGGATTTGATGGTTAGCAGAGAGATAAAGGATTATCTGGAGCGACATGGAAAGAGCTGTACGCTGTTAAAGCACAGAGATGAGATGATTTCTTTTGCTCAGGATTCTGACAGAGAGATAGAGAAGCCAGCTTTCTGCTACACCGATCCAAAGCTTGTGCCGGAGGATATAGAATGTGTGCTTGTATTGGGAGGGGATGGCACATTGATTCAGGCAGCGAGAGATCTGTCAGGCAAGAATATTCCGCTTCTTGGGGTAAATTTTGGCACACTTGGGTATTTGGCAGGTGTGGAGAAGCAGCATATTCTGCCAGCGCTGGATATGTTGATGGCGGATCGGTACACGCTGGAAAGGCGCATGATGTTAGATGGCACTGTGTGCAGCGGGGATAAAATAAAAAAGCGGGATGTTGCTCTCAATGATATTGTGATTAGCAGAAGTGGCGTGCTGCGTGTTATTGATTTTAAAATATTTGTAAATGGAGAGTTTTTAAATTTATATTCGGCGGACGGCATTATTATAGCCACACCAACCGGATCGACAGCCTACAGTATGTCTGCCGGAGGACCGATTGTCTCGCCAGAAGCATCGCTTATGGTAGTGACACCGATCTGCCCGCACACATTAAATACAAGAAGCATTATTTTGTCCGCGGAGGATACAATAACCATAGAGCTCTGTACGGACAGAAGTGGAAACAATGAGGAACGGCTGGTTTCCTTTGACGGTGACAATTCACAGAAGGCATATGAGAATGACAAGATAAAAATATGCCGTTCCAGACAGTATACAAATATTATAAAGCTGAATAAGGTAAGCTTTTTGGAGATATTGCGGAAAAAGATGAGTGTGAATGTATAGAGGAGAGACAGCTTTGAAGATAGCCAGACAGAACAAGATTATTGAATTAATTAATAAGTTTGATATAGAGACACAAGATGACCTTGCCGACAGGCTGATGAAGGAAGGCTTCAAGGTGACGCAGGCGACAGTTTCCAGAGATATCAGGGATCTGAAGCTAATGAAGATGACAAATGAGGATGGAAAGCAGAAATATATTATAGTGCAGAGCTCCGACTTGGAGATGAGCGATAAGTATCTGCGAGTTTTGCGGGATGGTTTTGTGTCCATAGACAGAGCAGAAAATATTTTGGTGATTAAGACGGTGTCCGGCATGGCGATGGCGGTGGCGGCAGCGTTGGACTCCATGGAGTGGAGGGAAATTGTGGGATGCATTGCAGGAGATGACACAATTATGGCTGCAATTCGAACAAAGGAAGATGCACTGCCGGTGATGGACAGGATCAGACGGCTGATTGTTAATAAAAAGTAACATTTTATGCGGCTTAGAGAGAACGGAAAGGAGCAGAATTATGTTACGGAGTCTGTATGTAAAGAATCTGGCATTAATTGATGAGGCAGGAGTAGAATTTCAAAAGGGGTTAAATATATTAACGGGAGAGACGGGGGCAGGAAAGTCTCTTTTGATGGGATCGGTGGATCTCGCTCTTGGAAAAAAAGCAGATAAGGATCTGATCCGAAAGGATGAGGAGTATGCTTTGGTGGAGCTGATATTTGAGGTGGAAAGCCCAGCGATCCGGCAGGCACTCGCGTCGATGGATATTGTCTTTGAGACAGAGGGAGAGGTATTGATTACCAGAAAGCTGGTTCAGGGAAGAAGCATCAGCAAGGTGAACGGTGAGACGGTGTCTGCTGCCCAGCTTAGGCAGATCACGGGGCTTTTGCTGGATATTCACGGACAACATGAGCATCAGTCATTGCTTGACAAGGCAAAGCACCTTGAAATTGTGGATGAGTTTGCCGGAAAAAAGGCAGCAGAAGTGAAGGAACGGCTTTCCAAGGCATATGAATTATATATACAGGCAAAGGGACGATTGAATGAATTTGCGATCGATGATGAGCAGAGGCAAAGGGAGTGCTCTTTTCTTGCATTTGAGATAAAAGAGATAGAGGAGGCGCAGCTTCAGGAGGATGAGGAGGAAAATCTGACTGCATGGTACAAAAAGGCATCCAACAGCAGGCGCATTATGGAAGCTGTGGGGCATGTGCATGAGTGTATCAGCAGTGACACATCCATAGGTGCAGGGGAGCAGCTTGGCTATGCCGTAAAAGAAATATCCTCCGTGGCAGAATATGACGAGGAGCTTTCTGATCTATCCGATCAGCTCTCTGAGCTAGAGTCTATGTTAAGTGATGTATCAAGAGAATTGTCTAACTATATGCAGAATCTGGAATTTAATGAGGAGGAATTTCTACATACACAAGAGCGCCTCAATCTCATTCACCGCTTGGAGGACAAATACGGTGCAACGATTCCAGATATAATAAAATACCGCGAGGAAAAAGAGGAGCGACTTGCTTTCTTTCAGGATTATGAGGCACAGAAGGCAAAGGCAGAACAAGATCTATCAGAAAAAGAGAGAGCGCTGCTTATCTGTTGTGAAGAACTGTCTGACATTCGAAAAGAGGCGGCAAGGGATCTGGAAAAAAAGATTGTTCAGGCACTCTCAGAGCTGAATTTCCTTCAAGTACAGTTTGCGATCGCCTTTGACAAAATGGAGAAGCCTTCTAAAAACGGTTTTGACAGTGCCGAATTTTTAATATCAACCAATCCGGGCGAGTCAATCAAACCGCTTGAAAAGATAGCCTCCGGCGGTGAGCTTTCGCGTATTATGCTGGCTATTAAGACAATCTTATCCAATCAAGATGGTGTTGAGACATTGATCTTTGATGAGATTGATACAGGAATCAGTGGAATTACAGCGCAGCTTGTGGCAGGAAAATTGTCTCAGATTGCCAAGGGCTGTCAAGTTTTATGCATCACGCATCTTCCGCAGATTGCAGCGATGGCAGATAATCATTATCTAATAGAAAAAAAGGTTATAACCGGAAAGACGGTAACACAGATTCGAAAACTTGGCGAGGAAGAAAGCATTGGTGAGCTTGCAAGAATAATTGGCGGAACGCAGATCACGGACACAGTGCTTAACAGCGCAAAAGAAATGAAGGAATTGGCAAAAAGAACAAAATAAACTAGAGTGAATTTCATATTTTCTCATATACTAAAAAGGACATTCCAGACTGGATGTCCTTTTCATTATGCGCACGGGCACCGAAAGGAAGCTGCCCAGCGCACAAGTGTTTAATTGTAGATTGTGCCATAATATGGCAGAATGGAGGAAAGATGAAAGCGAGACTATGGTATCGGAGAATTTTGTGCATTATTGCCATTATAGCATCCTTGTATACCGGGTATGTGATTTATTCTTATATCAATCATGCGATACCTGATAAAATACATGTCGTTGTCCATGAACGGGAAGAATTTAATTTCCATCTTCCTCTTTCTGCTGAAATCACCTGTAAAGATAAGCAGGTATCCTTCAGCGGAAAGTCCAATATTCCGCAGAATGAAATTACCTTAAATCTCACCGATTCCTTTACCATGCAGTCCTCTGATATGGGAACACACATTATTACCATGAAGCTCTTTGGGCTTTTTCCCATCAAAGATATAGAAGTGTCGGTTATCGAGGAGACACAGGTGATCCCATGTGGGTTTCCGGTAGGAATCTATTTGGAGACAGATGGAATTTTAGTGATCGGTACAGCGAGACTTACAGACACCTCTGGCTCTATTGTGGAGCCTGCCTATGCGCTGGTGAAATCTGGTGATTATATTGAGGAGATCAATGGAGTTGCCGTCACATCCAAAAATGATTTGATCCATGCTGTGGCAGCTTCTGGCGGTGAAGATCTGCTGCTCACCATCAGAAGAAATGGGGAGCGAATGCGCGTGGCACTTTCACCGATCCAGACTGGCAACGGTGATTATAAGCTTGGTATCTGGGTGCGGGATGATGCACAGGGAATCGGCACGCTAACCTTTGTCACAACAGACGGAAAATTTGGCGGTCTCGGTCATGGAGTGAGTGATGTGGATACAGGTATGCTTTTGGACAGCTCATATGGAAAGCTCTATGAGGCGAAGATTTTGTCTATTATCAAAGGAGAAGCGGGCGCACCCGGTGGTTTATCTGGTATTATTAATTATCAGGATGGAGCCCTTCTTGGAAAGATAGAGGAGAATACAGCGCAGGGAATCTTCGGCACAGCAGAGCAGGAGCTTCTTGCTATGGCCGGATATGAATATATGGACATTGGTCTGCGGCAGGAAGTAAAAACGGGACAGGCTTATGTGCGCTGTAAGGTGGATGAGGAACTGAAAGATTATGAAATAAGAATCACAAAAATAGATCACTCGCCAAATAATGTCAATAAAGGAATGGAGATACGTATTGTGGATGAGGAACTGTTGGAGAAAACCAATGGAATTGTTCAGGGAATGAGTGGATCGCCTATTATACAGGATGGGAAGCTAATCGGTGCAGTGACACATGTGTTTGTTCAGGATTCTACTAAGGGATATGGGATCTTTATTGAAAATATGCTGTCACATTGAGAGAGAAAATCATATAGAAAAGAGAAGAGAGAAATATCTGTGGGATAGGCTCTCTTCTTTTTTATTTGTGATTTTTGATAGTTAAAGAAAGCGGTGTAGTCATTTTTAAGAGAGGTCCGCACAGAGAACGCAGTCCTCCGTCACCGCGCTCCCGCTTAGTGACGGAGGATTATAGACAATTCTTTGCGCGGACCCTTTACAAAAATGATTCGTATTTTACAAAAAATATAAATAAGGGTATGTTTTAAGAAAATAACATTATAGATTACACGGAAAATCAATATATTTTGAGTATTCTGAAAGATACTTTTACAAAAAGTGTACTTTCTGCAAAAGGTGGTTATTTGCGTAACCATTTGTAAGTTTACTACAAATTTGTTAAAAAAGCAATAAAATTCATACATTTTTCCTAGTAATTTTCACCAAAAGATCTACAAGGATGGTACCTTTGCAAAAAGTACACTTTTAGCAAAGGTTGTGCAAGGTTTTGTGAAAAAGGAAGGGAATATGCAGGCAGAGAGGGTTTGCAAGACAGTTCGCCAGTATAGCAAAGATCCGATACCAAAGGATAGTATGGATAAGCTTTGTGAGATTGCAAAGGATTATAACAAAGTAAAGAATTATGTGTATCAGCGTTATGGCGGAATTGGAAGTCTTGGCAAGCTGTATCCGGGTTATACAGTACAAAATGAGATGACTGACAGTGGGTTAAGAGATGAACTGGGGCTGCCAGCAGTGTATTTTTATCTGGCTGTGTTTGATGCTCTGGGAGATATAAAGTGCCAGTGGACGCAGGCAAAGACAAAGATTCTTGCACATATTGCGAAAAGAGAGGATCTGAATGATAGGGAAAAGCATTATCTGAGATTTGTGTTAAAGGGAACAGCTGTATTGGAAGCTATTTTGTGTCATACCACCGTAAAGCTACCTGAGGCTATGCAAAAGCAGTATGAGAAATTGGCAGAGGATATTGATACACAAAGATTGGATAAGTATATCCGCAGGCAGGTGAGGCGGAATCTTGTCAGACCTCACACAGACAAGGCAGAAGGGTTTTCGATAGCAGAGAGAGCGTATCGCTATGGAGATGGAGGAATTTATATTTCCATAAAGGAAAAGCGAAAGCGTGTTTTTATTTCTTTGACAGATAGTCATCAATATAAGCGTCAGCTTTCGATTCAGTTGTATCCAGAACAGGGAAAATTGGAGATCAAAGTACCTGTAGATGTAAGGGTGAGAAGGAATAGGGATTATATAGCAGAGATAGGGATTGCTGTTGGAGTGCGTACTATGCTTACGACGGATAGCGGACATGTCTATGGAGAACGGTTGGGAGAGTACCAGAGGACCTATTCAGATTGGGTGAGGATACAGACGGGAAAGTATAATAGCAATCGAGAGACAGAGCCCGGACGGAAAAAATATCAGGCGAAAAAACATCGTATGGAGGAACAGTTTCACAGCTATATTAATCAAGAGCTAAATTGTTTCTTGAGGCAGGAGAAGCCAAGAGTCATTTATCTTGCAAAGCTGCCTAAGGCAAAGGTTTCTGGTTCGGTTAAGCAAGTGAATTTTTTTATGACGATGTGGCAGAGAGGGTATATTAGAAAGCGCTTAATTCAGAAATGTCGGGAACAGTCAGTGACGATTATAGAGGTATTTGGAAAGGATATAAGTATAGATTGCAGTAATTGTGGTGCAGTTGGGCAGAAGGAGAATGGAATGTTTCTTTGTCCAGCTTGTGGCTATATGGCAGAAGAGAAAATGAACACGGCACGGAATGTTAAAAATCGCGGAGTGAGTGGAAAAGAAATATAACTTTGGATGGAACTTTATAAGTGATCAAAAGAACAGCAGCTTAGATATATTCTGGTGGTTAGCTGGGATTTGACCTGATATGGAGAGGTATAGATTTTCTTCTAGTTAGGACTGGGCAGCGGGTTCATGATATAGAAAAAATGAGACGGCATTAGAAGACAGTGATAGATGGGCTGTGTATTGGGTATGCCAAGACTCTGTGAACATATGTTTAATATGATGTAGCAGGGAGCGAAGCAGATGCTTATCTGCATCATTTTGATTTGATTAAAATGACCAATATGCCTTATTTAAAAAAAGAGATAAGAAATTTTTAGAGATAGAGGTTAGTTTTTTATAAAGTGTATGTATTTTATTATTTAAGGTGTTTCTGCAGAGCTATCGTGTTTAAGATGGCAGACTTACAGTAATTGGGGGATTTGTATGAGAAAGGCACAGAAAAGGCAGGCGGAGGAATTTGCAGGGCTGCTTATGGAGGCACATAGTGAAATAGGGAGAGTGGTGGCAGAAGGAAAGCGAGAGGCTGCTCTTGTGCTGTTGGAACAGTGCCAGGAAGGTGCAATGAAATTGGGAGAACTTATTGAGGGCACCGAGGGGGAAGATTGTGAGACAATCCCAATTTTGGAAAAATATTGTGAGGTAGTTTACCAGATATACGAAGAGCTTGTGCAGGGGTTGGAGCTGAATGTAGACAAGATTTATAAAAGATTGCAGCGATTGCAGATTCAAATTGAGAATAGTATTAGAAATGGCATCAAGGCACGTGCAGAAGTGGTATTTCTCCCTTATAAAGCCTCTATGTGGGATTCTTTGGAAAGTATTTGGAAGGCTGCCACAAAAGATCCCGATTGTGATGCCTATGTGATACCGGTTCCATATTATGATAAGAATCCTGATGGGACTTTTCGTCAGGTGCATTATGAAGGAAAACAATATCCGAAGAACGTTCCTGTGATGTGGTATAAAGATTATGATTTTGAGACTCGAAAGCCAGATGTAATTTTTATACATAATCCATATGATAATTGTAATTTTGTCACAAGCGTGCCACCGTATTTTTTTTCAGATAATTTAAAGAAGCTTACAGATATGTTAGTATATGTACCATATTTTATATTGGACGAAGTTGATCCTGATAATAAAAAGGCAGTGGAAAGTATGGCACATTTTTGTACAGTTCCGGGCGTGATGAACGCAGATAGAGTTATTGTGCAGTCAGAACGTATGCGTCAGGTTTATATCAATGTTATGACAGATTGTGTGGGAAAGGAGAC
>CAMUFS010000022.1 GCA_947088195.1 uncultured Clostridia bacterium | reverse complement strand
ATTACGTTTTTCACTAAGCGAGAGCGCGGTGACGAAGGATATATATAGTTTGGCGCTGCGGACCCCTCTTCAAAAAATAATGATACAAAATTACATTTTGCACGAACTATAGTTATCGCTTATTTGTAATAGGAGAATCATGTTCGAGACAGATCCACCCAAAGAACATATGTAGTTTAGCCCTACGGACCTATCTCAAAAATAATTATAAATTTTGCTTAAAACATATCCAACATATTTTCTAACTGTCTTTCCACCTCTTCTTTCGAGGTAAATAGTATTGTCTGAAATCCCATCTTCTGTGCTGCTTCTATATTTACAGTAAGGTCATCAATAAATACCGTCTGTTCTGGAACAATATGGTATCGTTTGATCAGTTCTTCATAGATCTCCCGTTCTGGCTTTACATGTTTGATCTCGTAAGATATCACCATTCCATCGGGATATTGTAGAAAAGAAAAGGTCCTTCTTGCCTCTGCAAAAGTCGTTTCCCCATAATTAGATAGAATATACACCCGATACCCCTTTTCCTTCAGCGATTGAATCCATTCTGAGGCATATGGATATTCTTTTACTATGCTAGTGCGTCCCTCCCACACAAGGGAAAGTTCCTCTTCCAGATCAGGAATCTCACTTAGACAATCTTTGTAAATCTCCTCATCTGTCTTTGCGCCTCGATCCACCTCTCTCCAATTCTCTCCCAGAAAGGTTGCCTTGGCTATCCGTTCCTCTGTCTCCTCTGAAAATCCAAATTTCTGAAGATATGTTCTCCAGTCAAATCCGGCAAGTACATTTCCGATATCAAACACTATCGTTGTTATTTCCTTCATCGCTTTCCCCTGCTTATTCTGGTTTTATTGTATGGTGCTCTCTACTATTTTAATTGTGGCACTGGTGCCAAGGCGGTCTGCACCTGCCTTTATCATGGCCTCAGCGGTCTGCCTGTCACGGATTCCTCCTGATGCCTTCACTCCTGCTCGTTTTCCAACTGTGCGCCGCATAAGAGCAACATCCTCCACAGTGGCCCCTCCCGATGAAAATCCAGTAGAGGTTTTTACATAATCTGCACCTGCCTCCACAGATAATTCACATGCCTTTTCCTTTTCTTCGTCTGTTAAAAGACATGTTTCTATAATCACTTTAAGTAGTACATTGCCGCAGGCTTTTTTCACTTCTTTTATCTCTTGGCGTACTTCATGATAAGCACGATCTTTCAGTGCACCGATATTGAGCACCATATCGATCTCCTGCGCGCCATCCCTCACCGCCTCTTCTGTTTCATAAACTTTTACCCGCGTGGGCGACGCACCTAGCGGAAACCCTATTACTGTGCATACTTTTACCGCACTGCCCTTGAGCTTCTCCGCTGCAAGAGCCGTGCGATATGCATTGACGCACACAGAGGCAAAATTATATTGCAATGCCTCTGTGCACAGCTTAAGAATCTCTTCCTTGGAAGCGTCTGGCTTTAACATGGTATGATCAAAGTATTTCTCAAACCTCATTCTGTCAACCGCTCCCTTATTTTCTTTTTATAATTTCATCTCTTCCCGGTCCATTCGAAACCATTGTGATCGGAACACCGATCTCGCGCTCTATCTCATCAATGTAATTCTTACATGCCTGTGGTAGCTCCTCATAATTTCTAATGCCGCGAATCTCACATTTCCAGCCGGGAAGCTTTTTATATACAGGCTTTGCCTTCGCCAGCTCCACAGTTGTGGGGAAATCTTTTGTCACAGCTCCGTCAATTTCATATCCCACACAGATTGGAAGCTCGTCTAAATAGCCCAACACATCCAAAACCGTAAGCGCTACCTCGGTCGCACCCTGGATTCTGCATCCATAGCGGGTTGCCACTGCATCAAACCAGCCCATGCGTCTTGGTCTTCCGGTTGTAACGCCAAACTCGCCGCCATCGCCGCCGCGATTTCTCAATTCATCTGCCTCTTCTCCAAATATCTCTGACACAAATGCACCTGCACCCACAGCACTAGAATATGCCTTTACCACCGCTGTGATATTCTTTATTTCATATGGTGGTATTCCTGCGCCGATCGCGCCATATGCCGCCAGCGTAGAAGAAGATGTCACCATTGGATAAATGCCATGATCGGGATCCTTTAGGGAACCAAGCTGCCCCTCCAAAAAAATATTCTTTCCTTCTTTTATCGCATGATATAGATAAGAAGAAACATCACAGACATAAGGCTTTATCATATCTCTATATTCTAACAATGTCTTAAATATCTCATCTGGATTCAGCTTAGGCTGATGATACAGATGCTCAAACAATACATTCTTTAATTCACAGACACGCTCAACCTTCTCTTTCAGGTACTCTTCGTCAAACAGCTCACTTACCTGAAAACCAATTTTGGCATATTTATCAGAATAAAATGGCGCAATGCCAGATTTTGTGGAACCAAAGGATTTTCCTGCAAGCCTTGCCTCCTCGTAAGTATCCAGAAGAATATGGTATGGCATCATGATCTGTGCCCGGTCTGATACCAGAATCTTCGGTGTCGGCACACCTTTGCTTTCTAGCTCGTGGATCTCTTTTAATAAATATGGAATATTTAATGCCACTCCATTGCCGATAATGCTTGTTGTATGTCCATAAAACACGCCAGAAGGAAGCAGATGCAGCGCAAATTTACCATAATCATTTATAATTGTATGCCCTGCGTTGCTCCCTCCCTGAAAGCGGATAATAATATCCGACTCCTTAGCGAGCATATCTGTTATCTTACCTTTTCCCTCGTCGCCCCAGTTGGCGCCAACGATCGCTCTTACCATTTGTTCGTCCTCCTTCATTCTTCCTGAAAAAAACCCCTTTGCAGCAAGGCACTTGCCATAATGGCAGCCTTTACCACAGTTCAGTATATCATGTTCTGACGTGTGTGTAAATGACATTCTTAAGCTGCTTATAAAACATAGATTATTTTGAATATTTAGTATAACAGTACTATTTATTCTTTGTTAAGAAACGTGCTATAATCAGAATATTATATACAAAAACAATTCTATCATACGGGAGGATGTATCATGAAGAGAAATAATATAAAAACTTCACTACTTATCTCTACCGCCATGTTAGGGCTTTCCTGCCTGCCGGCTATGGCTGCGGAGGGATGGACTGCAGAGGGAGGCGATTGGTATTATTATGATGCTTCCGGCAGCAAGGTAAAGGATTACTGGCTTGTTGACAAGATTGGCACCACACCCAATTATACTGCCTACTATCTAGACACTGACGGCAAATGGCAGGAGTCTGCTGTATATCCGGGCAGCGAAGGCAAATGGATAGAGGATCAGACTGGCTGGTGGTTTGAGCGCACTGACGGAACTTATCCCAAAAATGATTATGAATACATCGATCATTCCTGGTATTTTTTTAATGAAGACGGATATATGATCACAGGACTTTATAAAAATTTAGAAACTGGATATGTCAATTATTTTTATCCAAATGGAGCAATGGCAGAACAAGCTGGCTGGATTGGCCTTTCCGACGGCTCATGGATCTATGTAGAAGGGAAAAATTGTATCACTGATACTGTGACACCAGATGGTTATCCGATGGACGAGAATGGAATCTGGAAGCCGGGAAGTAAATAGATGCTTATAACGGATACTCTTGTACTTACTGTTCCAGCTTCTTGGGAAGGGAAATATAATTATACTATTGGTAAAGATGGTTCTATCACTTTTTATGAAAAGCTTAATTACTCTGCCGATCCTACATATGGAAAACTTTTTACTGTTCAAACTGGCAACGAAGAAAAATATAAACAGTTCGAAGCCATCGTTCCTGTCAAGCGGCTTAAGCAAAAAGGGGATATGATATGCTTTCTCTCCTACCCGGTAAGTCAAGAATGGCTGCCTGAATTAGAAACATCATATGATGTACTATATTGCGATCAAAATGGTATCCAAAGTATTTTGGATAGTATTATTATGCGATAACTTCAGAAAGAGGTCCGCACAGAGAATGGTCTATAGTCCATTCTCTGTGCTACTATTGAATAAATAAGATATTATATTTTCATAAATTATTATTTCCGAAATAATATTTACTTAAAAGAAGCTACATCTCTTGGAATTATAAATTCCACTACTCCCATATAGCCCGGTGCAACGTCGTATTCATCAAAAACAACTACAATTTCATTGTTATCATTCAAATAAAAGTTATTCTCTTCTGTCACCTTATCAAATCCAGATGGCATTTCCTCAGATAAGATAAAGTAGATAAGCGATTCATCCGCTGCCATTCTTTCTTGCATCTGCTCTTTAATATTGTTGCTTATCGCTTCTAAGCTTTCCTCTCCTCCGGGCAAATCTGATAAATTTAAAATCTCTCCTGTATTTTTATCAATGTTAAAAATCTTAACAAATTGATTTCCACTCGCCATAATAACAAGGCTGTTAATACGTATGGAAAGATAATTTTCATCGTCTCGTATCACTTCATAGGAAGATTGTAGGGTATAATGTCCTTCTCCATTATATTCTCTCAGCTCGTTCTCATACATTTCAATTAGTTGATCTGCGTATTCTTCTATTGTTTTATTAATGCCAAGTAAACTATCCTGATTTTCCACATTTTCATCAGAAATCTGCGGAATATCTACATTTGCCTCAAAGCCTCCTTTGCTGTCCGTATAATTGCGGAATGTCACTACCTTTGTGATCGCTCCTATTACTGGAATCTGCTCCATTGCCCTAGCTACATTCTCATTGCTGTTTGCGAGAAGCACAATCGCTGCCATCGCTGCCGCTGCTGTAATGCCTGCTATCTTTCCTGTCTGAAAATATCTTTTTCTCTTCATCTGCTCTTCCTCCTTTTTTGCCTGTGCTATACCTGCTCGTATTCTATCCTGCGCTGTCTCTGGTACTGGATATGTCATATACTCTTTTTTCATCTCTTCCATCCTATTCTGGCTCATAGTCTCCTTCCTTTCTGGACATTTATTGTAACTTAAGCCTAAGCTTCTCCTGCGCCCGGTAAAGCCTCGATTTCACAGTACTTAAATTTTCCCCTGTCATCTCCGCAATCTGCTCCAATGGAAAGCTTTCAAAATATCGAAGAATCAACACACTGCTGTCCTTTGCTGGGAGTGTGGCAAGTGTAGCCATAATATCTGCCCTGTCATACCCTTCCTCCATCACACTCTGCTCTTTTTCATCACTATCCAAAAACTCCACATCTTTTTGTTCTTTTCTCAGAAGATCCAGTGCTGTATTGATAACAATACGATAAATCCATGTATCTGCAAGAGCTGCATCCTTTAATTTTCCACAGCTTTTCATTGCCTTATAAGCACTCTCCTGAACGACATCTAAAGCATCCGCTTCATTTTTTACATAGGAAAAAGCAATTCGATAGTATTTCTTATAATTATCCAAAAGCTCCTGTTCCACATGCCTCCTTATGTTCCCTCTCACATAACCTCTCCTCTCTGCCCGTTCTACTAATTAGACGTACCCTGCAAAGAAAAAGTTTCAAACTTCATTAAAATAAAAAATTTTTTCCTACAATCGAGTAGGGAAGTCCTATCTTCCCCTACTCGCCGTGCGACTCGTGCGCCATGTTAGTGGCATATTTCCTCTGCACGGGTCTGTGCATACAAAAACTGCCGCAAATTCATGCGGCAGTCCACTACATTTCTATCTATTTTACCCTTTTGTTTATCTGTTCAATACGCTCTTCTACTTGTCTCATCATCTGCTCATATTTGGCTAATTTCTCTTTCTCTTCTTTCACCTTTACTTCTGGCGCCTTGCTGATAAACCGTTCATTATTGAGCATACCATGTGCGCGCGCAAGCTCTTTTGTGAGCTGTTCCCTCTCTTTTGTCAGGCGCTCAAGCTCCTTTCCCATATCCACAAGCTCTTCCAAAGGCATATAGATCACAGCCCTGTGAATCACAGCAGACACAGCATCCTCCGCGATTCCCTCCGGCTCTTTCTGTATCACAACCTCACTCGCATAGCCAAGAGAGGCAAAGAACACCTTACCTTTCTCAAAAATATCTCGGATCTCATCATCCTCCGAAACCACATACACCTTCGCTTTTCTGCTTGGAGGTACATTTAAGCCTGTGCGCACATTGCGGATTCCTCTCACTGCCTCTTTGATTGTCTCGACAGCTCTCTCCTCCGCCTCAAAATGCCACCCTTCCTTATAAACTGGCCATGAGGATATCATAATAGACTCTTCCTCATCCTGAAGGTTACAAAAGATCTCCTCTGTGACAAATGGCATATAGGGGTGAAGAAGCTTCAATGATTGGATAAGCACTGTCTTTAATGTCCAGAGTGCTGCTGCCTTCGTCTGATCCTCTTCCTGATACAATCGCGGTTTTACCATCTCAATATACCAATCACAGAACTCCTCCCACACAAAATCATAGACCTTCTGCATTGCAATGCCAAGCTCATACCGATCCATATTCTCTGTGACATCCTTAGCAAGCGTATTTGCCTTTGAAAGAATCCACTTATCTGCATCTGTCAGATGGGCTTCCATTACATTTTTTGTATCTGCTTTTTCCAGATTCATCATAATAAATCTGGACGCATTCCACACCTTATTAGCAAAATTCCTGCTCGCCTCCACTTTCTCCCAGTAAAAGCGCATATCATTTCCCGGTGCATTTCCAGTGATAAGCATCATGCGCAGCGCATCTGCTCCATATTTTTCAATTACCTCCAGCGGATCAATGCCATTGCCGAGAGATTTGCTCATCTTGCGCCCCTCAGAATCTCTCACCAGCCCGTGAAACAGCACCGTGTGAAATGGCGCTTCTCCCATCTGCTCATAACCAGAAAAAATCATGCGGATTACCCAGAAGAAAATAATATCATACCCTGTCACCAGCACATCCGTCGGATAAAAATAATTAAGCTCTTCCGTCTTTTTCGGCCACCCAAGTGTCGAGAACGGCCACAGTGCAGAAGAAAACCATGTATCCAGAGTATCTTCATCCTGCTTGATATGTGCGCTGCCACACTTCGGGCAATGCTCTATCTTACCCTTAGCCACTGTCATCTCACCGCACTCATCACAATAATATGCCGGAATCCTATGCCCCCACCAAAGCTGTCTGGAAATGCACCAGTCGCGGATATTGTCCGTCCAGTTAAAATATGTTTTCTCCATACGCTCTGGCAGTAGCCGCACTTTTCCAGTTTTAACTGCCTCCACTGCTGGCTTAATCATCTCATCCATCTTCACAAACCACTGCTGTTTTACCATAGGCTCCACCGTAGTACCACAGCGATCGTGTGTGCCGACATTATGGCTGTGAGGCACTACCTTAACCAAAAGTCCTGCCTCCTCAAGCTCCTTTACAATCGCCTTTCTCGCCTGATAGCGATCCATTCCCTGATACTTGCCACCATTGTGATTGATTGTGGCATCATCATTCATCACATGGATCTCCTCCAAATGATGACGCCTGCCTACCTCAAAATCATTGGGATCATGTGCCGGTGTAATCTTTACACAACCTGTGCCAAATTCCTTATCAACATAAGAATCCGCAACTACCGGAATCTCCCTTCCAACAAGCGGCAAAATCAATGTCTTTCCTACCAGATGCTGATACCTTTCATCGTCGGGGTGAACTGCCACTGCAGTATCGCCAAGCATTGTCTCCGGTCTGGTAGTAGCGATCTCCACATACTCTCCCTCGCTTCCCTTCACTGGATATTTAATATGCCAGAAGAACCCATCCTGTTCCTCATGCTCCACCTCCGCATCAGAAATAGAAGTCTGACACACAGGACACCAGTTGACAATACGGGATCCTTTATAAATCCAGCCTTTTTCATATAACTTGACAAAGACATCCTCCACAGCCTCAGAGCATCCCTCGTCCATAGTAAAACGCTCTCTATCCCAATCTGCAGAAGAACCCATTTTCTTAAGCTGATTGATAATGCGCCCGCCATATTCTTCACGCCACTCCCAAGCCTTAGCAAGAAATCCCTCTCTGCCAAGCTCCTCCTTATCAATCCCCTGTTCCTTTAGCGCTGCCATCACCCTAACCTCTGTCGCAATGCTTGCATGATCTGTCCCCGGCTGCCAAAGCGCATTATACCCCTGCATCCTCTTATAGCGAATCAAAATATCCTGCATTGTATTATCCAGTGCATGTCCCATATGAAGCTGCCCCGTAATATTAGGCGGCGGCATCACTATAGTAAATGGCTTCTTACTTCTATCCACCTCTGCATGAAAATATTTTTTCTCCATCCATTTATCATACAATCTAGGCTCAATCTCCGCTGGGTTATAAGTTTTCTCAAGCTCTTTCATACTCTCTCTCCTTTTCACATTCTCTCTGTTTGCACACCGGGCACCCGTCAGCGTTAGCTGACATACTTCCTTTAGGTGCCCGTGCGCAATCGAGTAAGGGATGCTTTTCTCACCTACTCGCGCGCCGGGCACCTGTCAGCGTTAGCTGACATACTTCCTTTAGGTGCCCGTGCGCATAAAAAAACCCTCTGCCTGTTTCCAGACAAAGGGCGTTATTGCGCGGTACCACCTTTTTCACTGTAAATAATTAAAATACTTTTCACAGCCTTATTACCCAATAACGGCGGGCACCGAGACAGTCTACTCTATCCTTCAAGCTAATTCGTTCAACTGTCCTGCTCCAAAGCTACCTTCCCTCTGCCCATACCCAAAGGACCTTTCAGCCGGTGAATCCCTCTCTCTGATGGCGGTACAAAAGTACTCCTCTTCTTCTCAACATTTAAAAATATAGAATTGTTATATACGTACATAATATAAAGAAAAAATTGCTTTGTCAAGTACTAATATACACCCGTTTACAAATTTTTATAAATGAATTTCACACTTTACTTAAGCTTACCACACTCATAATTTCTTCTGCAAATCCCTCATTCATCTTTGCAAACTCTTTAATACTCTGGTTCGTGTTCTCCGCAACTTGTTTATTATATTCCATATTTTTTCTAAGCTTCTGCCTTCTTACATTCAAATCATGACGCACCTCCACCATCTCTCTGTCATCTAGCAATGCTTCACTTCTATGCACCCAAATACGTGGATCGAGCAACTGAAATTCAGAGAGTATAGATATCAGATGTGTCTCCGCATCGTGCAGCTCTCTTGAACTATTGCGGTACATCTCCCTCTCACGCTTCATCTCAAGATAAAGCCCCCAGATATGATTTAGCTCATAGGCACTCTGCACTCCATATTTCATATGTTGGTAGTCAATACTATTGCGAATATTGACATACCGCACCTTTACTTTATTGAGCAGGCTAATGGCACGGTTCAGCTTTCTCTCTTGAAAACGCATCTCCCACCTTTCCTCCTGCTGCTTGGCAAAAATCCCTACCAGAGCAATCCCTATGCTGGCAAGCATCCCATAGATCCAAATATTATATTGTCCCTCCAGCATCGCGATATTGACCACCGTAAATACCACCACTGCACCGAGTGCACCCGTCACCCAGCCCATCAAGCGCTTATAGAGATCAAGCTTGTCCTGTGCTTCCTCTATCTCATAGCGTATCTCACTCTTCTCTCCTTCTAGCGCCTTCATATCATTTTCTACTACCACAGCATACTTTTCATCGTCATCCAGCCGTTTCATCATTTCGCGGATGTCATCCCCATAGCTTTCTATCTTAAGATACTGTTCTTCTGATATCTTATTGGGCGACTTCTGAAAATTTGCCCTCTCTTCGCTTAGCTCTCTTATTCTCTCTGCTGCGGTGGCCAACTCTGCCTTTGCCTCCTCTGGTATGGCAGCGATAATCTGTACATCCTTTAAAGAATTGGTGACACCCTCATATTCATCCTTTGCATCCTCCACCGCTTTGTTGGCAATGCAAATCTGGCTCAGTGCATTTTCCACAAAGCCCCTTGCCTCCTCCGCTGTGGTGACGCGGTATGGCACTGGCACAACCAGTGCTGGACGCTCCATATCATCAAGGTACTCTCCAATCGTCTGTTTGTTTTTAAGCTTCTCTTGTTTTCTTTTCTTTAACCAGCCAAATAAACCCATTTAACTCTCCTACTTACTCTCAGGACATCTGTCTGCGATACTCCTGTTTCCAATTCTCAATTACCGTTTCTCTTCTTCCTTCACCCACTATGGCCGAAGATTTGATCCTTATCCACTCCTCCTCCATCTGCTCTCGCTGCTTTTCCGAAAAGCTGGCAGAAAGCTCTTTATAACGAATGGTGTCCCCCGAAAGATAATATAACAAAAGCAACTCCTTTTTTATGCTGTCAGGTGATGACAAAAGCTCACAAGCCTTCTTAAAATGCTTCTCCGCCTCATGATACATCAACATTCTCGCATATGCAACCCCCATATTATGATGAATCCTTCCTACAAATGTGGCCTCACATGCCTCCTTGCTTCTATCTGACAAAAGATCCTCATACCGCTTCAGTGCCTGTGCATAGCGCTGCTTCTCCATATAAGAATCTGCAAGCAGCTTTAATCGTTCTGGACGGCTTAATGTCACAAAAGCATACAATCTGTTTTTCAGAAGAAGAAGCTCTTCTTTATCATAATAATTTGCCGTCTCACAAATCATCATAACCATCTCAGCAAAGCTATGTCCGCCATTTATACCCACCGACAAATTATCGGCAAGCTCCTCAAGGGCAATCTCTTCTCTGAGATATGTAATTAATTCTGGTGAAAAAAAGTCTTCCGTCACATGATAAATATTTTGATATAAATAATAGCACAGCTCTTCCAAAGACCAGATTTCTTCCCCGCTCTCTGCTATCACGTAGGGCTTCTCTCCTCTTTTGCTGCTGCAAAGCAATAATCCACTCATTCTTCTCTGCCCCCTCCTGCTTATTTTCTGTGCACTATTCGATCACAATATCCTTTCTGACAGATACATCACTCGCCTTCACCATACTTCCAAAACCCAGATCTCGCACGAATATCACACCATGTCTGTCATTTGCAAATGCAAGGCTAAGCTCAAGTCTTGTCATGCGCCTTTCTCTCTTAGGAAACTCCTTCAAGGGTATGGTTTCTATCTTCTCCTTACCATTCCATGAACGAAGTATTATCTCAAGCTCAGATAAACCATCTGGTATCGCTTCTATCAAAGCCCTCGCCTCATACCAATTTATACCCGCTTTTGCCAGATAGATAAGCCGCCGCTCCTCTTTTACCTTCACTGGCATTATCACAGATGCTCTCAGACGGTTTTTACACAAAAACTGGACCTGATCAAATGCCCGTGCATGGATGCGGTCATATGCCGCATAAGAAGCAGCTCTTGTATAAAGATTCAATCCTTTAAAAACCCGCCGCCTATTACAGAGATAAGGCAAGCTTTCCTTCTCCCATTCCTCGCCAAAAAAACCTTTTCCGACCAAGTACACAGCACTGATCAGCCGTCTGTCCAACCGCTCTCTTGCAAGGCGCAGAAATATCTCATCGGACGGATTTTGAAAATCCATCTGATCCAATGCCTCAACCGTAAGCTCGGCTGTTATGATCGCATTTCCCCTCTGTACATGCAGATTGCGATAGATTAGCCCCTCCTGTGAAAAATCAAAAAACACCACATCATTATTCCACAGACTCCGCTCTTGGTTTAAAGCAAAATAGATACATGCCTCCTCCCTGCCTTGAAGATGGATAGCATCCCTCGCAATTCCAAGCTCCATACATGCCTTCTCCACCGCTTCCGCTCTCTCCAATGTAAAATCGGAAAGCACCAGATCAATGCTAGTTATATCAGCAGGATCTGTTAATTCTGGTATGGCAAGCAGACAATCCTTAAGATAAGATAAATTTTCCTCCGTCGTAAACAGTGTCTCCAACGTCTCTGGCTCTGTCATCCCTTCTGTCATATAGCTGACCTGTGTCACCTCACTGCCAATATCCACCCCGGCTGTCCAATATCCCTTCTGCATTCTTCTCTGCCCCCACGCTATCATTGTTTCATTCTCTCAGAGAGATCCCAATCTACATAATTGCAAAGCCTTCCTCCGCAAGTGTCTTTTTCTCTGCATAAGACTGCATCATCTCTTTTAAGGTAATAGTATCTCTAAGCTCCACACATGCACAGATATCATTGAGCAAACGATAGCGACTTTCACTAACTGCTGTGTCAAAGCTATCCATCAGCAGAGTATCCTTCTTTGTCAGCCGCTCTCCATCCTGCCCGCACTCTGCAATATAGTACCGCAGCCGCTCTCCATAAAACAAAGTAAATTCCATCACATAAAAAGATGCATAAGATCGCTCCATCTTCTTGATCTCATATACCTTTTTGCTAGAAATCCCAGTATCCAGCATATAATGAATCTCCACCACATCATCTGTTCTGCTCTGGTACTCTATAATCGTCTTATCGCGCAGATATGGCACAAGCTCCATATATCTTTCAAATTTCTTATAAAAACCAAAGCTTCGATTTTCTTCTAAAAATTCATCCATCAGCACCTTGGCAAGCTTGATATGTGCTGCTGACAATGTCTCCTGATCAGAGTAGAACCGAAGAAGCGCCAGCCTGCAAATATCCGGCACCTCCTTTCTGTGCTGTATATACTCCTGTTCAATAAAATAAAACAGCCTGTCGCTCACTGCCTGATTTTTTACAAAATACCCATGTGCTTGTTGCGCCAGACATGCGCCAATTAATATTTGATTTACACCCTTCTTATAATATACTTCAAAAACCTCCATCAGATTGGCCAGATTGCTGCCAGAAAACAACATCTGTGCAAGCAGGCGCTCCTCCAGAGCTGTGGCATCTATAGAAAAATCAATGGCGGCGTGCCACAAAATCAACATATGCTTTGTTGTGCTGTTGTAATACTTTAATAGATAATGTAAAATGGTTTCATCATACTTTCCTCTAAAAAATACACTGGCACACATTTCTAATAGAAATTCTTCTTTTTCCCTTTCTTCTGCCCAGAGAAGATAGATACAAAGCTTCATCAGACGATTTACTGCTATCTCTTCATAGCCATACCGCCTTAGTGCCTGATAAGCATCCTCATACATGGCCCTTGCAATCATAAGCTCCACAAGATGCAAGCGCTCCCTCACCGGCAAGCCGTCCATATCAAGCTGTTTTAATTGCTCCTCCAGCTTATCCCCATCATAATTTTCCATATAATATTCTATAATTCTCTGGCTAAGCTGGTTTTTATAATATTGCCTAATAAAAGGTGACGCAAGTGTCTGTTTATATAATTCAATGCCTGCTCCTCCTGTTCGGTACATTCCCTCTTTCTCACAGATATGGAGCCATAGAAGAATATCTCCTTTCTCAAGCTCATAACAGCTTCGAATCATCGCCTCTTCATGAAACAGCAACACTGGCTCTGCACTTTGTATACTCTTTGCAAAGCCAATTCCCTGACGAACGGGAAGAATTAAAAAACGCCTGCCTTTTTCATCTTCATGGATTATGGCTGCCTCATCTGTATAGAGTGGCACACATGCCCCGCCATTCTCTATAGGAACAGCGATCTCCTTTGTACACTCTTTATATCGAACAAGAATCCTTCCCTGCCTGCCCTCCGCCTGTATCCAAGCAGACATCAATATATCAGGATAATGCTTTGCCATCTCCTTATTTAACAAAGATGGCTTTATCACTTTCTTATATATATAAGCAAGCTTGCGATTGATATTTCCCTTCTCTGCCTGTTCCATGGCAAACTGCTCAATCGCTGCCCTGTGATTTTTTAAAATAGAGCCATTCTCTGGATCATTTCGCAACAAATTTTCATATAACTTTTCCTTTGCCCTATCTGGCAGGTTATTATCAAAAGAAAAATACATTGCCGCAAGCTTTGAAATCTGTTCCTTTGAGTTCTCTGGGAAGGTTTCTAAATACGCCTCATAAAGTCCGGCAATTCCGCACTGGGCAATGATTCCTTCCTCATACCATCGAAAATATTGCTTCTCCATCCTCTGATCCCTTATAAAAAGAGAAAGAAGACTCTCCAAAATCAGCTTATTTTTATACTGCTCATACAATAATTCCAAAATGCGATATAATACCAAATTGCCACTTTTCTCAAGCTGACACTGTTCTGCTATCAAAAGCCCCGCCTTCTCTGAGAGCGCGCCATGTCGTACACCCCACCAGACTGCCTGAAGCTCAAAGCCATTTAAGACGCGGATAAGCTCTGGCTGCTCATTGATAACAGCACAAGCTTCATAATACAGAAATGGGCTTCTGGCCCCTTTTGCATACTGCTCCTTTAGTCTGACCAGCTTAAGACTCTTATTCTGTGCATATTCCTCATCCAAATACATAAGAATCCAAAGAATTTGCCATGACTCCCTTCCCCCCTCATATAGATGGCGAACGGTCATCAATGTCTCCTGCAATATTCTATCATCACGCACATGCAACACTTTGACATAAAGATAATAAGCATAAAGCTCTGGCTGTCTCTCTTTTATTCTAAAAATCCTGTCCTCAATATGCTGTAGCAAAAAGCCTGCTTCTTTATTCTTCTTTTGCGTGAGAACTAGATGAATCTGCAAAAGCTCCAAAAATAGCGGCGCATCCGGCTGATTAATCAACCGCTCAACCTGTTTCAGAGAACGCTTGCACCATGTTTCCGTATTCACCTTGTGTAGACGAAAAGAAAAATACTCCTCCGCAAGTTTATAAATCCCTTTTTTCAGCTCTTTTCGCAGCCTACTCCGCTCCAACGTCTTGACGCGCTTTACAGAATCCCTATATTTTTCCACATAAATATCAACCCAAAGCTCCTGATATGGCGTGACAATAAAAATCCTGCCAAAATTTTTTCCCGCATGAACCTTATCTTCCTCAACAGTGTAAAAAAGAGAAAACGTTTTGCCTGAAAAATCCTCACTGGTAAACTTATTTTTCCCAAGCTTAATAAAATCCCCATCTACTTTAATTTCAATAGGAAGATAACCCCAGCCGCTCTTTGTTATGGAAATGGTATTCCCCACCGTATGTTCAAATTCAGGATACTCTTGCCGTTCTTCCCCTATTGCAAGCATCACTCTGGACTTTTTATGAACAGAAACCAAAAATTCCTCCATCGCCGTATCAGGACAGGAGCTTTCTTTCAATATTTCATGTACCGCGCGCGCATGAGGATTTGCCACCAGAAAAATATCTGCAAAATCGGAAGAGAGAAATAACCTTTTTGCCTCCTCATAATGATTTCGAACCAGATTAGCAAAATGAAACAGATTGCGAATCTTTCCCATGGAAGTCATGGCAAATGGTGCCTCCACCTGAATCTTACAGGGAAGCTTAAGCTCACCGCCATCACTCACAATATAAATACAGCCACTAAGCTCCTCCCCAGCCGCCATGCCATTGCCATGAATCTCATAAGAAATCTCTGCCCGCTTGCCAACAAAGGAAACTTCCTTCAGCACAATGCGCCCTGTGTCCGTATAGAGAAACCCCCTCGCTTCCTGTCCGCTCAAGCTCTGAATCAGAAAGCTGCCAGACAGGATACCATCTGTGCAGATGGAACCTTCAATACTTCCAATGGATAATTCCAGCTCTGGAACATTATTTTCAAAAATTCCTTTCGACAGTTTACTGATCTTTGCTCTCATAATATACCTCTTCTTTACTATTACATTTCAGTTTAGCATAGGCTTCCCCTGGCGTCAAGAATATCCAAAGCTCTGCCAGATGTCTCCCCCAAGGACAGCCCTAAAAGTGCCGCGATGGTAGGTCCTTCATCCACCAGAGACATTCTGCCAATCTGTACCTTCTTTTGTATCCCACACCCAGAAGCGATAAAGATCGTCTGATAATCTGGTAAATCTGGGTGATAGCCGTGAACCCCCTTCATCATATGTGGCATACCACAGCCAACCTCAGCCTTTGCTGTAAGAACCTCCATCTCATCAAGAAAATACCACCCATCTCCCGCCTCCAGCATACAGGCACAGCCCCCGTCCGCTCCCATCTTCTCTGCCTCCCGCCTGCTATAGATACGCTTAATCGCCCAAGGAAAAGCTTCCTTTAACTCCTGCACAGCCCGCACAATCCTTTTCTTCTCCGCTTCACCAAGCCCCTTTGCCGCATAGATATAACAGGAGCCATCACAATTATGCGCATATGCTTGAAAGCTTTCTATTCTATTGTTCTCCACTTGAATCAGCCCATTCTCCCTCAGCCAGAAATTCGGATAAAGCACCCATTCTGCATCGATCTGACTGTGATCCCCAAGAATAAACAACGCTGTTTTTTCATAGATTCCCTCCTGCTTCAAAAGCTCAATTAGCTCTCCAATTCTTTTATCATGTCGCATCAATGCCTCTCTTGCCTGAGTAGAATCCACCCCATATAGATGACGGTTTGTATCCACATCCGTCATATGCACAAGCATAAGCTGCGGGTGATAAGCTTTTATTGTATAAAGCATAGAAGCATGTACAAAATTGTCAAGATACGGCTGACTCACTCCTTTTCTCATTGAGCCAAACCTTTTATTCAACTCCCATTCATATGGAATGGTCCCATTTAACATACAAACCAACACCTGATTTTGCCATGGGCGATTGGGCAGGATCTCAGGAAGATTATAAGAAACGCGCGCACCTCCTGTCACAGGCCATAAAAGTGTCGCCGTTTTTATGCCATTCCTCTCTGCCTCCTCATAAAATGTCTTCTTCTTAACATCCCTTCTCTTCCAAAACCAATCTGGCTTCTCCATGCGAGGCTGCAGCTTTGTATTATTTACAATCCCATGTACATTGGGATAATGTCCTGTCACTATGCTGGTATGAGCAGGATACGTAATGCTAGGATAAACCGACGAGACCTCCGTCGAATAGGAAGCATCCTCAAGAATTTTCTTAATATTAGGCTGCTCCTTTAAAAACTCAAAATCTCTTGCACCTACAGCGTCCAACGACAGTACAATGCAATATTCTGCGTGTTTCATAACATTTATAATTCTCCTCTTTCTTAATCTTCACTTTCACATAAAATCTGCTTCCTATATTTATCAAATCTTCTATATCTCTATTATAGAATCCCCAGCCAAACAAGTCAACGGCTTGCCGTGTCACACGCTAATCAAATATTAACTCTTCTACTGTGACAAATTCATATCCTTCTTCTGTCAAGATATCCACAATCTGCAATGCTGCCTCCACAGAAGTTTTATATACATCATGCAAAAGAATAATATCACCATCCTGTACATGACTCACCACATAATCCCTCACTCGAATGGTATCCTTATACTTCCAATCTAACGGGTCCAGATCCCACAGCACTACATTCATATCCACAATACAGTTTAGATCTTCATTCCAATCTCCAAAGGGTGGACGGACAA
>CAMUFS010000021.1 GCA_947088195.1 uncultured Clostridia bacterium | reverse complement strand
CATTGCCTTTATCTGTGAAGTTATCTGCTCATAAATTGGTTTACTCGTATTGCTGCTTATGATAATTTCCACAATGTCCCTCCTTTGTTATGTATTGTACTTATTATACAAGTACATTATATGCAAATAATATCATATTGTCAATAGATTTCAAATAAAATTTACAAATACATAGAAAAAGCGGAAGATACCACATAAAAGAGGTCTTCCGCTAATTGGTTTTCATTCATAAATATATCTATGTTGGATAACCATATCCAAATAATTTAACAAATTCATTCCACCCCAAAATCCAAATTCCTACTACAAAAAATCCAGCAAAAACCAGAAATGGTAAACATACTAAAATTTTCTTTTTATAATAACCTTTTTTGCACAGTGAGATGGTCACAGGTAAAATTGCAAGCAACCATAATAGAAGCAACACCATGCCAAAAAGCATTGCTATATCAGCTTCAGAACCCATATCATAGGCATATCCCTTGCCATGGCCAGTGATATTCATATAGATACAGCCAATCCAAAGCGGTGAAAAAAGACTTATCAATAAAAACCATACTACCGAAATAACAGTTTTAACTTTTTTCATATTATTTCTGCCTCACCAGATATGCGTTAACTATAAACCATCATCCAAGAAAGGAGTTATTCTGATATCTATGATACCATATAAACAGCTTTCTTTGGTAGATATTTTTCAAGATTGCCAAGATAAATTTAATAATGACAAACCTGTCTTTCTGTCCCTGCTGGAAAACTATATCAACATTGATGATCTTATTCCGCTCTCTTTTACAAACCATTTTGATAATTATTACAGGCTTTGCCTATATTTTATAGGCAAATGGAGCTGACCAGCATTGTAATACCAGATTAAAAGAAATAAAAAAGACATAATTAGCTGAAGTGTCGGCTGATCGTGTCCCTATTCTGTTTATTTTTGTTTTGGGCAGCCAACTCTTCACGAATAAGTATGGCATTATTCCTACTTTCCATTAGACGAGAACGTGTAACTCTGAACTCGGATGAATGTTTTGAGATTGATATGAAAAATACCTCCTAAGCGACAGATTTTTATATTTTATCTGTTACTTTAGAGGTATCATATCAATTTTTGTAAACTGGTGTATAAACTATAATTTCTTAAAAAATAAGAAACCGATCATTTATGAGAAAAGCGTTAAAAACAACATTCCCTAGCCTTATCAAATCTGTATAATCTTCCCACATATCTCACAAAAATCTGAGAAAAATGCAAGACGATTCATTCGTTTTCCTTCTTCATCACACAAAGCCATATTATTTTCCATAAAGTTGTTGATTGATTTTCCAACCGAAGCAATCTTTTTTATTGCCGTTTCGTAATTTTCGCTATCGATCGCATCTACAATGGAACTACGTTCTTTCTCAAAGGCTCCATACATTTCCGCTGCTGCTTCATCGACAACCCCATTATCAAAGCCTTTGGTTGTATCTTTGCTGCTTTTTATCAGCTTTACAATACGATTAAATATCTGAAGGAAATCCAAATACCATTGATGTTCACAGATTCTTCCAATTAATTCTGCTTTTTTTACGGATTTATAAATATTCAAATCGGAGACTGATATTTTATCCAAATCTTCAACTGAGAATCCCTTTTCATCATGCAAAAATACTTTTAATCTCTGATAGAAAAAGGCTTGGATAAATTTTACATACTCCTCCACAGACTCATTTTCTGCACTTAAATTATCTTTATAAAGATAAGCACATTCTTGTATAAATTTGTCAAAATCAATATCAAATCCCTTTTCAAGTGCAATAAAGAAAATTCCCAACACCTGACGTCTCAGTCCATATGGATCACCCGAACCTGCCGGTTTTAATCCAACGGAACTCAAACACATAACAGAATCTAATTTATCTACAATCGACATGATTGCTGACAATGCTTCTGAGGGCAATTTATCTCCATGGAAATTAGGCAAATATTGTTCTTTTATGGCAGTGCAAACATCCGACTCATATCCTTCCTTCTCAGCATAAACAGCACCTACCAAGCCTTGTGTATTTGTATATTCTCTCACCACGGAAGATATTAAATCTGCTTTCATAATTTCTGCAGTTTTCTCAATTTTCTCTGTTTCCTTGTAACCAACATAAGCAGCGAAACGTTTTGCAATCTGAGAAACTCGATAAGATTTATCCGCATAACTGCCACCCTTATCTACAAACACGACATCCCTTAATGCTTGAGCCTTCTCTTTCATGGTTGTTTTTAAATCATTTGCATAAAAGAACTCCGCGTCTTCCAGTCTAGGTCTAAGTACGCGCTCATTTCCTCTTGTAACATTGTCAATATAATAACTTCCGCCATTGCGGGTATACACAAAGCAATTACTAATCTTTCCATCAACATAAACTGGAAAATATCTCTGTTGTGTTTTGAGCGGATCTTTGATAATACACTCTGGCAATGCTAAAAATCGCTCATCAAAATATCCAACTGCACATGTAGGGAACTCAACAATATTTGTGATCTCATCCAAAAGACTGTCATCAATCTCTACCGTAAAGCCATGTGCTTTTTCTATATCATGCAGCTGCGAGAGAATCCTATTCTTTCTGTCATTTTGATCTACAATTACAAACGCTTCTCTTAATTCTGAAATATAATTTTCCGCACTGGAAATTGTAATTGCATAATTGGCCAATGTTCTATGCCCATAGGACTGATTTTGTGCCTTTGCACATTCGATCTCTGTGGGAATAACCTGATCTCCATACATGGCTAACAGCCATCGAATTGGCCGGATAAACTTAATTTTATAATTTCCCCAATGCATTGGATTCGGGTTATAGATCTGAGTAATAAGCTTAGCAAGACCATCCTTCAATATCTCTATGGTATTCCCACCAGCATGAACCACCTGAATTGCAACATACTCTGCTTTCTCATCACTTAAAGTAAATACATCCTCAAGAGTTTTCTGATTCTTTTTCAAAAATCCCTGCAATGCTTTAGAAGCTGTGCCATCTTCATTAAAAGCTATCTTCTTTGCTGGTCCTTTTACAGTCACACTAACCTGTTCTTGTGCCTCCACTAAGCCACTAACAAGCAATGCAAATCGCCGTGGTGTAAAATATACCTTTATATCTTCATAGTCCAATCGCAATTCATGAAAAAGCTTCACTGCACTGTCCTTGAAGCTATCTGCCATAGTTGCCACATATTGAGAAGGAATCTCCTCAACACCAATCTCAAATACAAATGATTGTCTGTTCATTTTCCTCCCCCTTTCAATCAATCTCACTGCGATACAGCTTTGCTAATATTCGAAACAGACCTTGAATACGCTGAATATAATGATTACGGGCCGTTTTACTAATAGCACCTCTTGCATCCAGCACATTAAATGTTTGAGAACATTTCAATGCATAGTCATAAGCAGAATAAATATTTTTACAGTCTGTAACAAGACGCTTACACTCTTTTTCATAATTATCAAAATCCTTAAATAATTGCTCTGCATCACAGTCTTCAAAGCTATATTTTGAATTATCATATTCTCTGCGCTTATATATATCAGCGTAACATTCTGTTGGACTATATTGAAGATCATACACATTATCTACATTTTGCAAATACATTGCAATTCGTTCAAGTCCATATGTGATCTCTGCAGTAACTGGCTTACAGTCCATACCACCAATCACCTGAAAAAATGTGAATTGTGTTATCTCCATCCCATCAATCCACACCTCCCACCCTTTTCCAAAGGCTCCCAATGTCGGTGACTCCCAGTTATCCTCCAAGAAACGAATATCATGCTCCTCGCGCTTAAACCCAATATATTCAAGACTCTTTATATATAAATCAACCACATCATCAGGACTTGGCTTCAAAATAACCTGATATTGATGATGCATGTACAACCGATTTGGATTATCTCCATATCTGCCATCTGCTGGTCTTCTTGACGGCTCTACATAGGAACGCTTATACGGTTTTTCGCCGAGCGCAGCCAAAAAAGTAAACGGATTCATCGTTCCTGCGCCTTTTTCCACATCATGCGGTTCCATAATGGAACAGCCATAAGCAGACCAGTACTCATGAAGTTTCATTTTCAGGTCCTGAAGATACATTATTGATTCTTTCTCCATAATAGGCTTCTTAACCTCACTTTCACTATATTTATTCTCATATTCTCACATTCCAAATACATCTGGTATTTAAAACTAAATCATGGAATATTATACCGCAAGCTTCTCTGGCTGTCAACGAAATGCCCGTTCTTTTTCATCTCTTCTTCCTCTATTCTCTTTATTTTTTGCAATATTTTCAGACAAGAACTTAGATAAATCAATTTGATTACTTCATAAATCATGTTTGAGAAAGGTCCGCAGCGCCAAGCTATATATCCTCCGTCACCGCGCTCCCGCTTAGTGAAAAACGTAACGGACACTAAGCTCGTGAGAAACCTCGCTAAGTGCCGACGTTTTTCAATAGGTTCCTTGAGGATATATAGCTTGGCGCTGCTGCTTTTTTCTGTATGCCAAATACATTGATATTCAGCATATTTAATTACTTTTGTCCTTTAATATATATATATATTTTATATTTATTCAGCAGTTTACAATTTTTTGATTTTGAGCCTGAAAAATAAATAAATATTGTATATTTAATGAATGATTTCCATATTATTGAATATTTATTCGATTTTACAGTGTGAAACATCTATATTTACGGCATTATAGAAAAACTTGTAAACTGGTGTATTTATTATTACATTTTATTAATTCTAAACCTTACTACAAAAGAGACAATAAAAGAACATGCTAAACATGTCAAAAAAATAGCTCAGCGAACTGACTATAGTCCTACGGAACCTATTGAAAAACGTCGGCACTTAGCGAGGTTTTAAACGAGCTTAGTGTCCGCTACGTTTTTCACTAAGCGGGAGCGCGGTGACGAAGGACTATAGTCAGTTCGCTGAGCGGACCACTCTCGAACATGATTTAACAAATATATCAAGGAAATAACTACTATGTCACAATAATCTATAGAAAAAACTTAACTAAGACTCTTTTCTATTTCTTTCATTTTATCTAAAACTAAGTTAATTTGGTTTAGTATATAAATTTGTTCTTTTAATGGAGGAATTGGTATCATCAATCTTTTCACAACATCTGTGGTTATTGCAATAAATGTTGTTCCAGTAGCTTTTGATACAAGCGTTGATTTAAATGCTTGTAACCAATAAAAGAGAAATTGTTCCGAAATGAAATCATATGGTTTTATTGCTGCAAGCCCTCTGCCAATACAAATAGGTCGATCGGTTAAATTAATTTCTCCTACTGGAGCTCGTACACATAATAAAACAGAGTTAGGCACAGCTATCTTTGTAACTTCTTTTGTATATTGGTTACTACAAGAAATTATATGATCTGAAAAGTATATTTTCCCTTGATGAAATTCCAGAAAATTCGGATCCTCACATATATTTTTTCCATTTGGAGATGAACCCATAATAATATCTGAAATATTGGATAAGCTACACCACATCCAATTATCTGGTAGTTTAAATGGTAGCTCTTCTTCAATACAACGAATTTCATCACCTATCTTCTCATAATAAAAGTTATCATCACCACGGTAGATAATGGATTCCTTCTTATCACGCTTGATTTTTCCTTGTTTTATCAGTTCTTCTTTCTTCTTTCGAATACGTTCTAAAAGAACAGAAGCAGGCTCATCATTTGGGTCTTGTGGGACAAGTTTACCTCGAATGGCAAGATCAAGAACTTTGGATTTTGTTACAGATATTATATTACAAATATTTTTCTTTTCCTCATCAATATATTTAATAATATCTAGTACATTTGTAACAAAAAATGCTATTCGTTTTTGTTCATTTTTTGGCGGAAGTGGTATAAGTTTTGGTGTTATTATTGGTACAGTTAGTTGAGGAATACTTGAGCCTTCGCTTTTTACTAATAAAGAATTGAAAACTATTTGTAAATACTCCATTGATATTTCTTCTTGTGGAATTATAACAATCAATCTTATAATTGGGACAAATGGAGATGTTCTTATACATGTATATCCTATGGTTCCTCTTGCTGAAACAGTTAATGCTGGCTTACATACCCTACTTTTACTGGTATATCCATACAATCCGTCATTTTCAATCCCGTTAGAAAAAATAGGAATTGTATGTGTAGAATCTGGATCTTTTTGAACATCTTCTGGCTTATCTCCACCTGCAAAAATTTCTTTTGAAATAGAGGTTAATCTACACCAACTCCATCTTTCAGGCACCTCAAATGGTATCTCATTCTCTATACATTTTACTGTTCCATCTTGAAATTTCTCATAATGCAAATTATCCTTATCTTTATAGATAATTGTGTCATTCTTTATGTCTTTTGCTCTCAGCTTTCCTTCTTTCACCATTTGCTGTTTTTCAGCACGAATTTTATCAAGAAGAACCGACGCTGGTTCATCATTTGGGTCTTGCGGAACTAATTTTCCACGAATAGCCAAATCCAACATCTTCTGACGCAATGCTTTTGTATTCATTAAGCCTCTTCCTCCAAATCTCCAATTAGACTTTTAAGAGCTGCAACCGCACTGTTGATATTTGAAACCTTTTCTTCCATTTCAGCAAACAGCTCTGCAAGTGTCCTATTATCTGCATCATTTTCAGAACGAATCCATGTAATATCCAAGCTTGTCTTATCTCTTGTAAGAATGTCCTTGTTATAATCAAACTTTCTCCAACGTCCATTGGGATTCTCCTCAGACCACGTCTCCTGACGTTCTTCTATATGCCCTGCACAATAACATTCTATAAATTCATCAAAATGATGTCTTGAAAGAGGATTGGTTTTACCAAAAGATGGCATATTGGAACGAAGATCATAAATCCACACGGATTTGGTATTGCCCTCATCTTTCATGCCTCTATAAAAGAACAGAACATTTGTCTTAACTCCCTGTGCATAGAAAATCCCTGTTGGAAGTCTTAAAATGGTATGAAGGTTACATTTTTCCATTAGATCTTTGCGGATTTTCTCACCATCATTATCCGCAAATAATACATTATCGGGTAAAACAACTGCTGCCCTCGCTTTTCCATCTGCATTGAGAGAACGATAGATATGCTGTAAAAAATTAAGCTGTTTATTGCTAGTCATGTAGGTCAGATCCTCTCTGCTGGCGCGTTCGCCACCTTTCTTCGTCCCAAATGGAGGATTTGTAAGCACAACATCATAATTCTTTAATATCTTACCTTGATTTGATAATGTATCACAAAGGTATATTTCTCCTTCCATATCATGAAGCATAGCATTCATCAGAGCAAGTCTGTGTGTTTCATGTACAAGCTCCGCACCTGTAAATGCTTCATATTTTTGAAAGTGCTGCTCATCCTCTGACAAATCAAATAGCTCGTCTGTATGATCCTTCACATATCTATCAGCAGCGATCATAAATCCATATGTGCCACACGCAGGGTCATTGCATCTTTCTCCCGGTTGTGGCGCGATAAGCTCTGTCATAACATCAATAAGAACACGTGGTGTGAAATATTGTCCTGCACCTGATTTTTTTTCGTTGGCGTTTTTCTCCAACAGACCTTCATACAAATTTCCAAGCCCCTCTTCTTTCGCACTGTACCAATCAAGGTCATCAATACTTGTAATAATTTTTCTCAGATTCGCTGGCTCGTCAATCTTGCTACTTGCACCAGAATATATATGTTGAATTTTGCCACTGCCATTTTCACCCAATTCCTGCAAAAGTGTTGCATAGAATTTCTTTAATTCAATACCATCTTTACTACATAAGCTATCCCATCTATATTCTGCTGGGATATTTTTCTCCGCCCCTGTTTCTTTTGCCATTTTCAGAAAAAGAATATAAGTAAGCTCTGTCACATAATCTTGATAGGTAATACCATCATCCCGAAGTACATTACACAGATTCCACAGCTTTGCCACAATTTCATTATTTGTCATTTTCTATGTCTCCTAACCGTTTACATTGCCACATACATTGCATCATTAATCTCCGAAATAAATTCCTCCAGCTTATTTTCAAATGCTTTATTTATAACATCATACCCTCCTTTATTTACAAAGGCAGCCGATTCAAACGTTTCCCTGTTCAGTATTGTTTCCTTGAGTAACTGCGATTCAATGCGATCCAGCCATCCAAGCTGCACCTTTGTCAGCTCTGGGTGCGCTTTCTTAACTTTTATTAAAGCATTATGAATCCTTTCCTCTTTGCTGATAAGGGCATCCTCTATACTTCGTTGTCTGATAAAGCTAATGATATCTGCAGCTATATCATTGTTTGTCATATTCTTCCATGCAGTATTGAGCATTGTCTCATTAAAATGATTTCGATCTAAAATTAACTTAAGCTCTTTTAAGGATTGTCTTGTTAAATCTTGAGGTCTTGTTGCAACAACCTTGAGTGCAGCAATTTCATTCAGATGCGTATCTATAAAATCACGAAATTCTCTTAAATAATCCTCCGGTTTCGTCGCGTTACCGTATCCTCGTTCATGTACTCTGATCTCATCCTTGGCATCACTGATCACTTTTCCATGTTGTTGCGATATACGCTTGATATATTGAAAAGCGGACTTATCCTTTTTAAGCATTTTTTCCGCTTTATCTACATCCATATTTTTTAATAATTTCACATATTCGCCTATTTCAAATCCAGTTATTTGCACAAACTGCTCTTTACATTCCTTGCTCATCCATGACTGATGACGCCTAATTTTTGCGATGATCAAATCCACCTGATTCCGCCGTTGTTCCTCGGTTTCTAACATATCAAAACCATCTATTATCTCTTCAAACGTAGTATTCACATTCACAACAACTGGTTTCATATTGATAACAGGCTCTAATACATTGTATACACCAACTGCATCATAAATTTCAAAATGTGTTTTTCCGATATCGGCACATAGCCTTGTAGCTCGTCCTAGCATTTGTTCAAATAGAATCCTTGATTTTATTCTTCTAAGAAAAATAAGATTCTCAATTTCCTCCACATCAATTCCCGTTGTCAGTAAATCAACGGTTACAACAATATTGGGAAATGCATCATTCTTGAATTTTCTGATTACTTCATTGATTCTCTTTTGATTCCCATTTTCTATAGAACCCGTAATCTTCATAATTGCTTCTGGGCTTATTCCCTGCTTCGCATATATTTCCTGAAGGATTCTTGTAACCATATCTGCATGAGCATCATCTACAGCAAATACAAGTGTTTTGCCCTTTCCATTCGGATCTATATTCTTGGCAATCTCAGCAAGTACCGTTTTATTAAAATTCTCAGTAATAACCTCTTTATTAAATTTATCTACTTCAAATTTCAAATCGTCATCCAGTTGATCAGAATTTAGAATTTGTCCTGTAACTGGATCATAAATTGGAACCACAGTTCCTGCTTTAAAAATAATACCTTCCTCACTTAATTTTGTCTTAATAATATGTGGTGCGTCATGATCCACAAGATATCCATCAACCACCGCTGTTCTGTAATCATATGTATAAATGGGACTACCAAAAATTTCCGTTGTTTGCAATGCTGGTGTTGCCGTAAGTGCAATTTTTATTGCATCAAAATAATCTATTACAGAACGATATTTACTTCTATAATCATCTTGATCCTTGTATAACGTTTCTTCATCAGACATTTCTCTATCAAGAATGTAACCACGGTGGGCCTCATCTATAATTATCAAATCATAATCTGTTGATCCCAGTCTACAAGCAGAATCATCATATAGCACTCGTTTTACAAGGCTCTGTACCGTACATATATGAACTTTCGTGTCTTTATCAAATTCTCTTTCCTTTAATTCCTTTACATCATAAATCTGATTTAAGGTTAAAAGATCTTTAATTTTCACCTCTTTGAAGGTATCCATGGTCTGCACTCCCAGAGCATTTCTATCAACAAGATATAAAATTCTTTTAAATCTCCTTGCCATAAGAAATCTATAAATCATTCCCAAAATTGTTCTAGTCTTTCCCGTACCAGTCGCCATGGCAATTAATATAGTTTTCTTATGGTCCTGAATGATTGCCTTTTCCGCTGCCTTAATTGCTTCAATTTGGTAATAACGCAGATTAAGACCATTTGGATTTTCAATATCCTCATATCCTGTCATGACAAGTTTTTTATTTGCCTTCTCAATATCCTTTTGTAAATCGAGAATCATCTCCTCAGGTCTTGGCCACGCTGCCACCGCAGTTGGCACATTAAAAGGTTCCCTTGTATCCAGCCCCCATATTCCAGATTTTTCTTTGTACTGTTCTAAATAAGGACGGCCATTTGTAGCATATACAAATGGAACATAATATTCTTGAAATCTCTTCAAGATATATTTCTGATCTCGTGCTTTAATATTTTTTGCATAATCTTTTGCCTGAATATTTAATGCTCCAAAAACATCCGTATCCATTTTTTTCGCTTCTATAACCGCCACAAGCGTTTCACCGATAAATAATGCATAATCAGCGCGTCCTCCATTGCCAAGACTGCTATCCGTGGGCCATTCCGCGATTGCTTTATATGTATTTTTCTCTGGTCTACTTCCTTTCGAATAACGAATATTCTGTGTATCGGCAGCCCATCCTGCTCGACGAAGCTGTTCGTCAATCAGCTCTCTCGTCTGTGCTTCTGAAAGATGCACATTTATCGCTTTTTGATATGCTATCGTTTTTCTTTTGGTATCTGTTCTGCCATTTTTCCTGATAATTTCAATTTCTGCCTCCAATGCAATATATTTTGCTTCAAGCTCTCTATTCTCCTTTTCCAATATCTCAGCCTTAAGCGCCATATCAACAGGCTCCACATAGGACCTTGGCTCATATGTATAATCTCCATATATCTGCATAAACCATATGCCAAGAGAAAATGTCAATCGCAGATTATCTTTTGCTCTTTTTAAATCATCATCCCCACTATGCACAGCATCATTTCTCATCCTTCGAATTATATAAAGCGTATTATCTATATCTTTTGGTAAAAGATCATTTTGTCTAAGAAGGCTAATCCGGTTGACATGTGTATTATCATAATCTGGTTCCGCAATCCCATCATATGCAAGCATATATTTTACAAGTCTCTCCGCAAACATCCCCTGTTTCATCATTGATGTATTTGGATCAGAATACACATAGCTTTCCGCCAACTCTCCCATATTTCCAAGATCTTCCCAGTGAGATTTTAAAAATGTAAAATTTCCCATTTTCACACTCCTTCTTATAATTTTTTATTATGAGAAGCTTTTGCCTAATAACCCTCTCTTGTTATATTTATTATACCTCTAATTTGCTTATTTGTATCTACTGACTTGTTTCCAACTTAACTGCTTTTCTAGTTTGCAGACTGAAATTTGCCACAATTACTTTATACACAATGAACTCTTGATTTCTTGTTCAAACTCTACATCCGACATATCATAAGGAAATGGATCGGCATCTTCATAAGGTCCTTCTTTTTTCTTTGAAAACTCTAAGACAATAAAAGGCTTTTCTGAAAAATATACCCTATCCACTCGAATATATTCTTCTTTGAATTTCCAAATCTTCTTTTCCATATGTTCTATCATATAAGAACCATCTTGCGACATCCATGTGCCAAGTTCATTCACTTTTCCTATATACCTTGCTCCACATTTTTGTAAATAACTTTCTGCAAGAGCAATTTTAGAAAAAAATATCTTCTTATCATGAGAATGATAGGGCCACTGAAATTCTTTCATAAGTATCTCCTCTGTAACCTTCCATTTCACTAACTTATTGCATCAACATATGATACATTTACAAATTACAATAGGCCTAATGCCTGTCCGCAATAATTTTATCCGCGACCTGTGCCAGCATATCCGATAATTCCAATGTATCTGGTAAGTTAAGTCCCACTAATTCGGGATAAAAGATATAGTCTGTCAGGTTATCCAGCCCTGTATTGATTTTCAGATACAACAGCCACCAGTCCATTTCCGCCTCACTATGGTTCATAATATTAAGAACAATCTCTTTAATCTGTGCATCTGTTAATTCACTTTTTGTAGGAGGTGTCATTAATGCCTTTTCCGCCATCGTTTTCAGATTTGTATAGCTCCAATATCTCTTAAAATTTTTCACCTGAAGCTTTTTATTCCCTGAAATCTCCCTCAATTCTCTCTGCAATTCTTCCAGCTTCCACTTAGCATCCTTGTCACTATGACAGTCTTTTTCTTCCATCAGTTCCGCTGCTCTTTCAATTAGTTCCATTACAACGGGAATCTTTGTTACATCAATGTCATTTTTTATCATAAATTTTCTCCTATTTCGCTTCCAATCTGCCGACATAAATTGCCCATAAAGTCACTATCTACTGACTTTAACTTTCAAAACACTCTAAATTATCTTGCAATGAATAGTTCAGTTCAAATTTTATATCTTAGCTATACACATGTCAAGTATGTTTTTCAATTCCATCCCATATAAAATAAAACATTAAAAAAATCTAATCTGATAAATGAAAAAACAGAAAAAATAAGACCAAACACAAAAATCGAAAAAGAAATTGACAAATGAAAAGTAAATGTTATAATTGAAATGAACCATTCATCACACAATTCAGGAGACAGGCACCATGAATAATCCAAGACTTGAAAAAATATATCAGGAAGCAGGTCGGCTGTTTCTCACCAAAGGTTACGTCAATACAAAAATGGCAGAAATTGCAAAAGCTTCTGGAATTGCTGTAGGCACCATGTATTCCGCATTTACTGGAAAGGATGCCGTATTCTCCTTTGTACTCCATGCAACTTTAGAGCCAGAATACTTTTCCGGTGATGTCACTTTGCCATTAAAACCAGCCGTGGCTTCTGAGCTAATCCCACTCTTAAAAAAGCTGGACAAAACCCTAAACTCTGTTATGGATATTACAGATGACAGGGGAGGGATCTGTAAAAGCTTTCCAAATTTAGCAGGCGATTTGTTTGATTTCTTCGCCGATTATCTGTTTGCCACTGACAATATCAAGAAAAATGCAGAAATTTACCCAGAGCTGAGAGCGGTATATTTTCCCAGTGAAAGAATATATTTCCAAAAATTGAATAGCTGCCTCAAACAATATATGGAAACCGGACAAATTCGTAATTTTGAACATATTATGTCACATGCATCCTATCTGACAGATACCATGACATGGTGGGCGCTGAATGCCAATATACAAAATCCACAGGATATGGTTCCCCGTGATACGGCAAAAAAAATTTGTATTGACATTATCCGAAGAGCTTACCAGATAGACGCAAACTAATTTAAGACATACTTTCAGACATAAACCAAAAACAAGGCGCACAGGCGCCTTAGTTTTTACAAAAGTATTGAAATGAATAATTCATTTCAATTTTTCTATTCTGTCTTTCCTTAAACAGAAACAAAATATTATTCATAACATGGAGGAATCAAATGAAATTGAACAAATATCTGAAAAGTTTATATGGCAAGAGATTCACAGCACACCTTATTTTAGGATTTATGCTTTCCTTTATTACTGCGGCAACACAATATGCAATGACACAGCACTTAGGTGTAATGATCGATGCAGTAAGAAACCGTCCTGAAAGCATATTGTACGATTTTTCTTTAGTGTCGGTGTTTCTGGCATGTCACCTTACAGGAAATGCAGCCTTCACCCTTTTCAGCGGAAGAAAAGCAGCCTCCTTTGCCTGCCGCCTGCAATCGAAAATCGGCGACAAAATATGCTCTGCCCGGTATCAAGCCATCGAGCAGACAGAAGACGGAACCGTGCTTGCCATTGCTGACAAAGATATTGCTGGTCTGAAAAACTGGCTTATGCTGTTATGGCGCAGCGGGACACTACCAGTGAATCTCCTGCTGATCCCAATTAATCTGTTTCGCTGGTGTGACTGGAAATTTACCATAGCTGTTTTAAGCCTAATTCCTCTGAATGCAATGATCAGCGTGCGGATCGCCAAGAAACTACCATCCCGTCACCATAATGAAAAAAATGCATACGCAACTGTAATTTCCACTTTTACATCAACAATCCAGTTTGAAATGATAATCAAAGCTTATCAGTTGGAACAAATATTTCATAAGAAAGCAAAAGATAAATTGCAGGAACATCTAAAAAAGAAAAGACAACGTCTGCTATACGAACGATTTGCTGAGGTATTTAACCGATGTTTTGGTCATTTTAGCCGGATCTTTCTTCTGCTTGTAGGTGCTTATCTGATTCTTACAGAAGATATGACCATAGGAGGGCTGACCAGCATCATTCTACTTGCGGAGCTTGTGGGAGAAGGACTGAAAATAATAGGCAACATTCCCGCAAGTCTCCAAACTGCAAGAGTTGGTGCTGAACGTATAAGAGAACTTCTGACAATGGAGAATGAGAAGAAACAGATTGATGAGCAAACTGTTTCCTTGACGGATCAAGCATCCGCAGAAATACCTATCTATAGGGTACAGAATCTTTCCTTTTCCTATAAGAATTACCCTGCCCTACAGAATCTTTCCTTTCAGATAAAAGAAGGAGAAAAAATCGCTGTTGTGGGGCCAAGTGGTGGAGGAAAGACCACGCTGTTCAAGCTTCTTAGCGGTCTGTACTTGCCTGCAAAAAACCATATTCTTTTCAGGGGACAGGATCTATCAGGGATACCTCTGCAAATACTAAGGGAAAAAATCACGGCCGCCCCTCAAGAAGCTTTTCTTTTTCAGGCATCCTTAAAGGATAACATAACTATTGCAAAACCAGACGCGAATCATGCAGAAATTATGGAAGCCAGCCAAAAAGCCATGATAGATACATTTATCCGCTCCCAAAAGGATGAATATAATAGGAACCCCAATACCACAATTCCATCCATTTCCAACGGACAGATGCAAAGAATCAACCTTGCTAGGGCTTTTTTAAGAAACGCGGAGGTTCTTCTGCTGGACGAACCCACCTCTGCCCTAGATGCGGATACGGCAGGCATAATCTGGGATTACCTATTTAAAGACTGTGCAGATAAAACAATGATGGTCATTCTCCACGACATGGAAGAAATCACCCGTTTTGATAAGATTCTTGTATTAAACCATGGAGAAATAGCTGGATTTGGATCACATGAGGATCTCCTTCTCAAATGTGAACTTTACCAACAGCTTTATCGAAACAGTGGAAAGAGAAATCTCTCCGCTTTAAAGGAAAATAAAATTACAACGAAAGGAGTTTTTACTTAATGCAGGCATTGAAATCTATGTTGAAATATGCTTTCAGAAATCGCTGGCTCTGGTTGACTGGAATATTAGTTCCGGCAATTTTCAGCGCGGCAACCAATATTTACTTTGCAAATATATTGCAAGAATATGTAGATCAGGTATCTAAAAATCCCATTTCTTTTCAAAATATTGCCGAAATGCTGCTGATGGCTCTAGCCATATTGCTGCTTTTCTCCTGTCTTGATGACGCCGGACTGTTGGCATCCACCCTACTTTCGGCTGTGATGGAAGCAAAACTAAGAGCGGATTGCTGCGACAAATTAATCTGTACATCTCTTAAGAATCTACAAAAATTCCGCACAGGAGAGCTTCTCACTCGATATACCACAGATGTGGAACTTTGTACTAGAATTGCCGTCAATGATATATCTGGCATTGTTTATCCGCTGATTGTGGGCACAGGATATGCAGCAGCAGTCCTTTTTTCTAATATAAGGCTTGGTCTGATTATGCTGATTTTAGGTATATCTGTCATCCTGCTAAATTTTATTTTTGTGCCAAAGATAAAGTCCGCCCAGAAAGATATCCTGTCAGCAAAAGAATCCTATCTGTCTGAATGTATCAACGCCATACATGGAAAAATAACCATCCGACAGTATTCCGCTGGGGAAGCCATAAGTCACAGGATCAGGGAATCGGCCAACCAACTTCGTAAAATGGAATGTAGGGTGGTGTCCCTAAACACTCTAAAAGCATTGACATCGGATGCTCTTGCTGAAAGCTGTATTTACCTGCTGACACCATTTGCATGTGTTCTTGCGGCTTATGGCTATATAGAAATATCTATTATTCTGTTTATAAACCAGCTTTGTAAATGTTTTATCATGTATACCAAGAATTTCGCCGCCGCTTTTGTAAATTATAATCAACATAAACTATCCTTTGAACGAGTCAACGAAGTACTGCTTCTTCCAGAAGAATCTAAGGAACGGGAAATCAGTGCACCATGGACAGCCGTAGAACAGAAAACTGACATATCGAAAGCAGACGGAAAACAAAAAAACTATACACTGGAAAAGTTTCCAAAAAATAGCAGCGTCACATTTGATCATGTCGGCGTTGCCTATGAAGGCCACCAAATTTTAAACGGGGTATCCTTCACCGTATCCTCCGGGGAATGTATATGCATCCGCGGTGAAAGTGGCAGCGGGAAATCCACGTTGATAAAGGCACTGATGCAGATGGTAGATTATCAGGGCGAGATCTTCATTGGCGAGACAAATTGTAAAAAATTATCTCTTGAAGTACTGCGCAGGCAAATTGCCTTTTCCCCTGAGCACAGCGACTTATTCTGCACCTCTGTGTATGAAAACATATTGTTTGGAAACCCTGCTGCAAAAAAAGAAGATATATATCGCGCTGCGGACAAGGCGGCGCTCACGAATATAGAAACATTTCTTGAGCGGAAAGTTGGAGAAGGCGGTGAACTGCTATCAGGAGGTCAACGACAGAGAGTTTCTATCGCCCGAACACTACTCAGAGACGCTCCCATTATTATTTTAGATGAACCCACCGCTGCCTTGGACACAGAATCAGAGGAAAACATATTACAAACCATCTCTGACCTGAAACAAGAGGGAAAATGCATTCTGCTAATTACCCATAAAGAATCTACTATGCGCGTCGCGAATAAGATTTTGGAATTGTAGTTATGAAACAATTCTAAAATGAATCCACACCTGTGATATTACTGAGATCAGCAATATCACAGGTGCCGCCATTATCAGCGAGATTGGTAACATCTCTAAATTTAACAGCCCTAGAAATTTTCTGATTGCCACAAAAATAAACCTTCTGATAATGCTAATTTTTCCATAATTTCTATCATATTTTTTGGTGGGTTATAGATACCTAAATATAAACATTCCCATTCAAAAACCAAAAGAGCATTTTCTTCGGGAAATATAATATTTAGAGTTCCATGATGAGATTTCATAATTTTGTTGATTACCTTATCAATCACTTCTGGTTTAGGACGGTCAATCCAATCATTTATTAAAACAGCGACATGATAATAACACATCAATTTGAATATAATATTTTCAAATTTGCTCACTATTTTATTGTGCCAATCACTGTTTAGTAAATAATATTCAATATCAAAAAACTGCCCATTAGC